>CAKUKP010000011.1 GCA_934663625.1 uncultured Clostridia bacterium | reverse complement strand
GCACATATAGGTGTAGCGGTTATACGAGAACTTATTGTCTATTTCTGCGCTGCCCCTTCCGAAGACCAGCTGATCCCGTTCAGATTTTACGCCCATTCCCTCAGGGAGAATCACCTCCGGACATACTGGCAGCATGTTCTTGTCAAACCAGGATCGATTCTGCGCTGTCGCATTGAAGCCATAGAACAGGTCCTGAAGTATAGCGATGGTCTTCTTTGCTCTGTCGCTGTCTCCATTGACATTCTGCACGAGGCTTTTAAGACATTCCTGATATGCATCTTTGTCAACCGGCAGCTTGCCCTCCGGCTTGCTGTTCGGGAAGAAGATAAACCTTTTGAGCGCAATCGCCGCTTCTGGGTAGTATTCGATCTCCCTGTCTTGCCCCCTGGGGATTTTAGGAAAATACTCATCGGTGGTATCTTCCAGCTTCTTTTTTGCCAGCATAACCTGAAGAAACTCGATTAGGTATTCAATATCCGACTGGTTGGGGCGCATCCTGTGACCAAACAGATAGCTTGACAGAGGATACTTGGCATCCTTCCCGATGTCGATATTCGGAAACATCTCGAACACTGCAATATCCTCCTTTACCCTAAATGGATTTTGTCTTCGCTGATGTACAGGGATTGGTACTTCTGGCCCTTTGTGGTGTTGGTCAGCAATTCTATGTCTGAGACATCATCCTTCCTGAATACATCGACAAGCATCGTTTCCAGCCTGGTGATGTTGTGCGTCAGTGCCGGATTGCAGGCCGGCGTTACCGCGCCAGTGCTCTGATTGACAAAATACAGGAACAGCGGCAGCGATATGTAAAACTTCTTGCCTTTCACATCCAGCATCACTCTTTGACGCGCCTGATCGTCTTCATATTCACAGTCCTTTTCCTGCTGAACGATTTTGAGATCGCTCTTCGGGGCGTGTCCCAGCACAAGCATGACGCTCTGGAATATGCCGTCCTTTCTATGTAGTGTCAGGGGCACCTGATTGTCAGAGCCATTCTGCGGTAGGAATCCCGTGTTGTCCAGGTAGAGCGCATTGAAAATGTAATCTCGTATTTTGTTGAGCTTTGGCTTCGGTAAATGCGAAGTAGAAGAGGCTTCTTCATAAATAGAAAATCCTTCACCAAAGACACAATCAAAACCGTTCACGCGCTGAATGTCGCCTAGCAACAGGAAATATCTCCGCAGGCTTCTCCGCAGTGCTATCATTTTCTTGTTGCGGTTCTTGATGTCTGCATCCGAACCGCGGTTCAGTATCTTCAGTTTTGTCAGTATATCGGTTTTAATGGTCTCCTGCACATCTAACGGGAAAGGCTCTGTCTGACCCTTGACGAACAGATCATAGTCGATAGGCAACGCAATAGCATCCAAATTCATATCGTGGAGCATGCGAATGGCTTTGACTTTAAGCGCATCCGCATATTCTTCTCCGCCCTGGTAACCAAAGAACAGATTGGGAAATCCATACTTAAAATACGAATACGTCCTGTAGGGCGTAATGCCGTTACAACTCAAACCCCCTGTCAGGGCATAGCATATTTGCGCCTGAATTTGACGAATCGTCAGGCGCTGGTCAAACTCATACGCATACCGCAGATAAGCATTGATGAATGTCTTGACCCTGTTAGTATTGTTTTTCAACATTTCGCGATTGTGACAGATTGGACACTTGCCTCGCTTCTCGCACGCCTGGCAAGGCAGCCAGTGGCTATCGCTGAGGATTCTATCGAGAAATTCACCGGCAAAGGATACGTTGTCTATTCTCGCAATGTTGATCATCGAAAACGTATATCCGCCTATGGTACGCTCTCCACCCTGGTTGCTGTCCAGCTGATTCAATAGTTCCGTCTGCACTTCAAGCCGGATAGAATCATAATCCTGTCCATCCGCCTCGCAGTCGGTGCGTACAACATCCTCGAAGCTGGAGAGCAGGGGACCGGTGTTGCTGATCAGAATAGAAGACATGCCGTTGGAAGGTGCGTTCAGCGCCTTATTCAGATACACTGCGCGTTGGCTGGGGCGCACCTCGCTCATGTCTTTTACATAGTACAATTTGCCCTGAGCGTTGATGCATTCTTTCTCTCCGCTAAGGAGCTCTCCGGGCTGAATCATGCCCAGTTCACGCAGAACCTGGACGAGAATGCTCGTCTTGCCATCGCCTGCGTGACCAGTAATGATATATGCTTTGTTGTTGCCAGACCGTATGCCATCCGCGACAATCTGACCCAGCCTCCGAGGCACATGACAGTCCTTCGAATAAGGGCTTTGGATCTGGCGCTCAGCCAAGGCACCCAGGCCATCGCCCTTGATGTTGTGCATTGAATTGAGGTAATCAACAAAGGCATTCATCGCAAAAGCCTCCTTAATCCAATTCCTTCAGTGCATCCAGTAGTTTACCGACATCTTCTTCCGTAGAAAAGTAACTGACGCTTGCTCTAACCGTTCCTCTCTTGGGGATTGACCCTATCATTTCGTGCACCAGCGGCGCACAATGATATCCCGCACGCACTGCGATCCCGAAATCCTGGTCCAGGATCATGCCCAATTCATCGGCCATGTACGCTTTGTGGTTAAAGGATATCACCCCAATATGCGCATTAGCGTCTTCCGTCCTGTAAATCTGGGTATTGTTGTTTTTTGAGAGACCGTCCAGCAACCTCGTCGTCAGCATACGTTCTCTCGTTTCCGCTTCACCTGCGCCAAGCGTTTCTCGCCATTTGAGGGCCTCATCTAGAGCGGCAATCGCAATGATATTCGGACTCGCCGCTTCAAATCTCCCTGGCGCATCAGAGGGCATGTGCTGATTCAAAGAATCACTGCCGGTTCCGCCGCAAATCACGGTTTCCAACATGCCTGTGTTTCTTGCTGCCCAACCACCGATGCCAAAGCTCCCATACAGCGTCTTATGGCCTGCGAAAACCGAGAAATCAGCCCCTATAGAATCCAGGCTTGCATCCAACAAACCCATGGACTGAGAGCAATCCACGACAACCGTCGCTTCGTACTTGTGTGCCAGTTCCGACACAGCTTTGACCGGAAGCACATAACCCGTCACATTGCTGATGTGGGTCATGAACACATAGTCCGGCTTCTGTTTTGCGAATTGAATCGCTATCTTTGAAAGATCAAGCGATCCATCCGACGCCACAGGAAGGACAATAAAATCAATCCCATTTGCGTCGCAGATTCTGCGTAGAGGGCGGATTACAGCGTTGTGTTCATATGGAGAAACGTATACCGTCTTATAACGATTCCAGGGCAATCCAAAGATTATTTGGTTTAACGCAATCGTCGCAGATGGCGCGAAGATGAGATGGTCTTCTCGACATCCCGCAAGCCTGGACATCCTCTGCCTGCAATCCGAGATGATTTCAGATGCCTTGTGAGAGGCGCGGTAAGAACCTCTGCCGGCATTCACCGCCAAAGTTCTGTTGACCTCGTCCTGCACCGTATATACCGATTCCGGCTTGGGAAAGGTTGTCGCAGCGTTGTCCAAATAGATGAAATCGCCCATCATGCTTCTCCCATAACTTCCTTAATCATCTCGATCAGAATCGCGACCTTTTCATCTGACGTAATAGCTTCGCCATACTCATCGATAGAATATCGCAAATTGTTCATCAGGGTTTTGCCGATCGCAGAGATCCCCTTTTCCTCCACCGTCCGCTCTATCGATTCGTTCTGACGAGAGATGGTAATGGAAAAAACTGTCTCCGAGTTCCTGTTGTCTTCAGCATTCGCTTCTGCGACACCTTCGAGCGCCTTTTTCAGTCTTTCGCAGAAGACTTCCGCACCTTGATCATTCCAATCCTCAATGGATATTCCTTCCATCAGCAGCGTGATGCGGGAAATAATGTCCGTTTCGTCGCTGGTATCCATATTGCCGGTATATTTTAGCATCTGGTTGGTATGCGTATCATACAAACGCATCAGCGCTCTTTCGCTCTGCTTTCCCCTCCAAAGGCCGATAGCCTGTGCCAGGCTTCCCTTATACCCCGGCGCAAAGAGCGTCTTTGCATATTCTACCAGATTTCTCTTTAAGCGCACAGTATAGTCGTCCAGATAAGTTCGGATTTCTCTGATTCTATCCATTGACGCAATGTAATCCATCCCCTCAAATACCCGCTGAGGAATCTCCTCCATGAGCAACTCTCGGATGTTTACGTCATAGGCCAAAAGGCTCTTCCTCAGCCGCACAACATCAGAGGGAACATCGTCGTACTTCAGTTCTCCATTTTCCAGGATATACTCCCTTTTCGCATCCCGTGCGATTTTGGGCAGGCCACGCATCCACCTTTGCATAGCAGCGACAACAGAGCTATTCCGATTCGAGGCCGTAGGATCAACCTCAAAGTAATCACACAGCGCGTCGATGTAGCGTTCCTTATCTTCTGTCGCTTCATCAATGAAAAGCTCATACTTCTCCGGTTCTGCATCAACGTTCTCCAACGTCTCCGCAGTAGCCAGGAATTCCCGGTTTTCCCAATAGAAAGTGATGGTTCCCTCTATCCGCTGCAGCACATAAGCAAGATAAACAGGAATAATGCCCTTTCTTATTCCGAACGGTGCGGTAAGCAAGCGATTATAGAGACTAGACATCCTCTGCTTTACGCCGACAGCACTTCGAACAAAGGTATCTATCTCTTGCAAAGCTGCTTCAAGACCAGCATCAGCTTCGCAATGTAAGCCATCAATACCCTTGTTGGAAATCATAGCCCTATATATACTTACTTCAGGCCCATATCCCTCCCATTCTAGCTTTTCTCCTTCGCTGGTTTGTAATAATCTATCAACAATTGCCATCCTCGCTTTTCGAATGGGAGGTGTTAGGATTGTTTTGTTAATCATTTCGTTGTTGATCAGAGGTGTGTGGTCATACACTTTTTCACAAATCTCCGAAACAAAACGAGAAAGCTGAATTCCTTTTGTTAGATTTACAATCCATTTTCCATGATAATAGTACTTACACGCTTCATTTGTGGTAGAGTAATCCCAAGCTATCTTGTTTCGTACAAATCTCAGCGTGTCTTCTTCATAAATATCAAGTTCCTCCGCATAATGGGCATCTGCTCTCGCTGCTTCACCTTGCTTCATTGTCTGAATTGCTATATACTCTTTTAGCTTAGGCTCTAAAGAGAAATCCTCATTGTTTATAGCAAGTAATACACAATCAGTATTCCCCATATGCTGATAGTGTTCGATAATTCTTTCTCTCTCTTCTTGGGAGAAAGCAATAACTTGAACAATCACACCATCAGCTTCTTGGCTATGCAGTATTTCCTGGGCATTATCATATGCACAGAACAAGGCTGCATCCATATATGTTCTACGAAAGAACCTTAAAAGTTTTCGTTTATTATTGTGCTGACGCGGAAGAATATATTCAACACCCATCAATTCGTCCAGCGTCTGACACACATTTATTGATACCAGCTTGCTAGCTGTGTAATTGCGTAGGTTTTTTTTGATGTCGATGCCATTTGGTGTTAGGAAGAAGTATTCACCTGAAACATCCCGCTTCGTTAATATCTGGAGCTCGCATAATCTATCCACTTCCTTCATAAAGAGACCATTTGTAATGAGTAACGCAGTTTTTAAATATACAGCATTAGGCCGTATCTGATCATCTCCTATAATCATAATAGAAGCAAGCGCCTTGATTATTTTCTGCTGAATGTTTGTCTCTGCTACTGTCAATGCTGCTTTCGCTTTTGCCCAGATGCTGTGGATATTACTATTGAATACCTCTGTTGCAAAGGAAGAAGCGAAATAATCAAATACAACATCCAGGGTCATGAATTCCATACCCACATGTTCTTCCTGGATGAAGCTCATGACGGTATGCTTTTCGTGGCTTGCCAAGAATGTGAAAAGCGTTCTTTCATTTTGCGCCACTTTTTCGCTGATCCGCAGCAAACCAAACGCTGTCATAGGCGCGAGCGGGAAACAGCCTCTTAGGATAGTATCGTCAACGACCGTATTATCCATCGAACGGAAGAGCCCACTGGAAAACACCTGCGCTCTTGCTGCCTCAAGCGTCTCAGCGTAACGCACAAGGAATGAAGGATACTCTGGCGTTTTTTCGATGGCATTGGCAATCAGCTCATACGCCTGTTCCGAGGAATGGACATACTCAATCTGTTTAAACCTGCCAACAACCGTTCTAAAGCTGTCGCTGTCATTGTAGTTTAGCAGGTCTTTGTGCGTAATGCAGGCAAAATGTAGTTCCGCGTCTGAACTGCGCGCAGCCAGTTCCGCCAGCTCCTGCACCACCTTGAAGTTCATCATTTTCGACTTGTCTAGGTTGGCCTCCAAGAACTTGCTAAACTCGTCATACACGACGAACATACCGCCAAATTCGGTTTGTTTGACCAACGCGTTGTTGACAGATTTATAGAGCTGCAACGCCCCTTCTGCAAAGATAGGTGCGAAGATGCTGCCAGACGTCACCGCTGGATAGATTTCAACAAAGACATCATAGGCGGACTTGGAATACGTACCAAGTGCATCCTTCATATCCGCGACAGAATACTTGTGCGGCAGCAATTCTTTTTTCAGCCTTTCAAACGCATCAGGATATTCCTTTTCCCAGCGATCAATCATCTTGATCGCCACATCGAAATTCATTTCAGGAAGAAGGTCTTCACAACCGCAGCGTTCGAGGGCATTTCGGAGTGCAAGAATAAGCACCTGGTTGATTTCTGTGGCATTGCTGTCCACAATAACCGGCAATAAGGGTTTTTTCTGCTTTAGCGTTTCACGGGCAAGCGCTGCTGTGTCAGGGTCGATTCTTTCTATACGGGTAATGAGCCTCTCTAAAGAAGAAACACACTCCTGCTTCTTTTTCTCATCCTTATACAAAGTGCCTGCCGCCAGCAGAGAAAGAAGTACCAACATCAGGTGAGATTTTCCCTTGCCATAAGGGCCCACCAGAACCGTCGCGTATTCATTTTTGTTCCCGTAGTATATCGCATTCAAGTATTCCTTCAACACCTGAACGGATTGATCTGTGGGAATGTAGCAGTCAATCTTATGCAGATCTCCGATATCGTATTGTATATTGATGGAGCTTTGGAAGCGTCCGTCAACTCGCAGTATATCGGTGTATGGCATGTCACTCACTCACTTATCGATAGTATTCTCTGAGAATATCAACCTGACGCAGATCCTCTGGCACATATACCATGTCCAGTCCAGCTGTCCGGTTGAGCGTTATCATCTTTACATTCCTCAATTTGTCCAAGTATTCATACAACATCGGTCGTCCCATGTTCAGCGTTTTACCGATGGAACACGGCTTATACAACAAATCATCCACGCTGACCGCATGTTGCCCTTCCATAAGGCTGCCGAGCAAAAAATACATGACCACCAGCTTATCCAGCGTATCCGGAATCGGCTGAGTCTTCCTGAACTTCTTTTTTGAAGTTTCGCTTTTCTGCACCAGCCCAAGCTCAGAAAAAGTGCTGCCTAAATTCTCTTCAGGGTCTCTTATACCCTTCGCCTTCAAATCCTCTTTGACATACATTCGGATAATATTTGTACAGTCGTCTTCGAGAGATTTTTCGGAGTAGTTTTCTGGCCCTGCAAGCTTGTTCATTTCGTGACCCAGCAGCATAGGCAGATCATCTCGGTCAAACTCAGTCGCTTCAATTATATTAAAGAATAAGTACCAGGCCGTACAGAGATCTTTCCTTGCAATGATCTTCGAATGAATGAGCCATAGCGTTGCAACGTCTTCAAAATACGGGTCTTTTTCGGCAATGATCTCTCCGAAGTCTTCGGTTAGGTTCTGCCGTCTTTTCCCGGCTCCTCGCGTTTCTTCCGCAAGACCTGTTGCCTGCATCCAAAAGCGAATAGACTTGACCATTTTGCTGCCGACACCGAGGATATCCATGGCAGTAGGCTGTGTGAAAACAGTCGGATCCTCCCGGATCGCTTCGATGCCCTTGTTTAGCCAGCCTTCTCGTATATTGAAAGACTCGTTGCCTTTCAGCTTAAACGACACTTCGCTCATTTCTCAACATAATCCTTTCCGCGCGGAAGAAGCACTCGGCGCATATAGCACCCGCCGTTGTAATGGCTGATACACTCAAAGCAGTGTACGCACTTTTTTTCATCGACGCGATACTGGTAGTCGCTGTCGTCTTGTCCTCGCTTGATCAGCGTAATCGCATTAAACCGGCAGGCATTCTCACACGCGTGGCAACCGACACACATCTGATACTTGGTAATCTGGCATTTCAGCTTTTGGTCGATCTCGACCATTTTTGTCCTGCCAGCGACAGGCGTCGACATCACCGTAATGCGCAGGGTGTTCGTTCCTTGCCTACCCTGAAGCTTCAGCAACGGCACCTTTTTATGTGCGTCAAGGACATAAACCTCGCCCAGGCGCGCATTGCCCATGTCGAAATTCAGTATGCCAAACGGCTTGAAGAACTCATATAATTCCTGCGTTATTGGCCGGTTCAGCTCGTAAAGGAAGCTTTTGCTGTCCGTGGCGCAGGGCTTGAAGTCAATAGCCACCTTCTTGCTGAGCTCCACTCCTGCGCCGCCTGAGCGTGCCTTCCAACCATTGTTCCGCACATATTCCTCAGGATCGGTCTTCCCCAGTTTCACCGCAAAATCGTAGAGCATTTTATTGAAATGCGCGCTCTGCTCCGGGAGATAAACGCGCGACAGGAATTGCGCCCATCGATTGTTGTTTGGGCACATCCAACATCCCACACGGCTATAGCCCAGGCGATAGGCTTCGTTGAAGCGAATCTTCCTGGACAGCAGGTACAGCCATATATCGAAGTCAAACCAGTCAATGATCGGCGAGGCTGTTTTCTGCTTGCTGATCTTTGGGCTCGTGTTGTCCCGGTCATACTTGTTGCGACTTGTCGATTCATTCCGCCGGATTCCATTGAAAACCAAGACCTGCTTCGCGTCGGCGAAGGTGCGTTTAATCTTATCGCCAATATACCCAGTCTTGAATATCGTGCAGCACCAGCGCAACATTCTGCTCGGAGGGCCAAACAATTCGCAAAGGGTATAGAAATCCTGCTGCCGGTTTTCAGCCCTCAACATAGGGGTCGTCGGATGATCCTTTCGGAATGCGGAAACATACTCGATGGTCTGTGGAAACTCCAATGTAGTGTTTCCAAAGATATGCAGCACGTCAGAGCGCCCCAGCGCACGCATGACCAGGTCGCTCACCACCGTTGAATCCTTACCGCCGGAGAACGATACAAACATCGTTCCAGCGTTGAAGCCCTTTGCAGCCTCCTGGATATACTGCATAGCCTCCATTTCAATATAATCCAGGCGCATCCGATTCGCCCTTATGAAGCGCTCAGCATATCGATCAAAAGCTTCATAGCTATTACGTGGAGACCACTCATTCCACTGGCGTCGAACTTCATCTGCGTCCGCCTCACTATGTTTAATGGTAGAAAAAACTATTTTCTTTCCGTCCACATAATAGCGATCGCCTGCTGAAGCCCATACGGAGCTATCAATGAAAGCGAGGGGTTTCCCAAGCAATACTTCAATCAACAGTCGCTCTTCCGGGAAAACCGGCCGCACATCCGCTGCAAATTCAACGCCTTCCTGCCCACAGTTTTCGCAGCTTTTCCCGTAAAGAGGAACCTTGCATGTGGGGCACCAATACAGGTGAGATTCTGCATCTGTCCGACCGCCGCACTTGCCACAAACGGAGCGCTCCGAGGATATTCCGCATTTAGGGCAGTAATACGTAATCATCGGTGCGCCTCCTTCCATAATCTAGCTAAACTTTCTCAAATACATTATAGCACAGATTCTCGAATTATAGTAGGTACTTTCCTATTTTCTTACATTAGCGCTTTAACCCACATTTACCATCTCATTTTTGGGAGATAGCACAACTATTATACCACCACAACTGTCCAAAAGAACTCCCTTAATCCGTTTTCGAACACCAAATGTCAAAAGAATGAAATTTGCTCTGATTGGCCTTTCACCAATTGACAAGAACGTATGTTCGATACTATAATAGCTTTTACAAAGCACCTACGAAAGAATTTGATTGGCACAACTTTAAAGCTCCGTGTCATTTTCGAGAGGTGTTTTGCTGTTTCATGAAGGGGGTGATGGTGTGGGTGTGAAGCCGAAGTCGCAATCGAAGAAATCAGTATACATTGCCATCGACCTCAAGTCATACTATGCGAGCGTGGAGTGCGTCGAGCGTGGTCTGAATCCCCTGACCGCCAATCTCCTCGTCGCGGACGAAACTCGGTCGGACAAAACCATTTGCCTTGCCGTCAGTCCATCCCTGAAAGCGATGGGCGTGCCCAGTCGCCCCAGGCTCTTCGAGGCAAAGCAAGCAATCCGGCTCTATGAAGCGCAGCACCGTACCAAGGTTGAGTACATCATTGCAAAGCCTCAAATGGCACTCTATGAGAAGGTTTCAGCGAAGATATACTCGATTTATCTACGTTACATCGCAATCTGTGACATTCACGTGTATTCGATTGATGAGGTCTTCATTGAGGCCACCCATTATATGACCATGTACAAGGAGGCAGCCGAAGCCGCTGGCATGGAGACACCGCATTACCTCGCCATGACCATGGTCAGGGATGTGCTCAAGAACACGGGCATAACCGCAACGGCAGGCATCGGCACAAATCTCTATCTTGCTAAAGTGGCCATGGACATCGTAGCGAAAAAGGCTCCTCCGGATAAGGACGGTGTTCGCATCGCTGAGTTGGATGAAATGTCGTACAGGATGCTGCTCTGGTGCCATACGCCCCTGACCGCCTTCTGGCAGGTTGGGCCCGGCAAAGCACGCCGCCTCGCCAGGCACAACATCTTCACGATGGGCGACATTGCCCAGATGTCCATCGTGGACGAAGAATGGTTTTATAAGCAGTTTGGTATCGATGCGGAACTGCTCATCGACCACACCTGGGGGAAGGAGCCTTGCACGCTGGCTGACATTAAAAACTACCGCCCCAAGGCCAACTCGCGCTCTGTTGGGCAGGTGCTGCCTCGCCCATATAAATTTGCCGAAGCCAGACTTGTGTTTTCAGAGATGATCGACCAGTTGGTGATGGATCTGATCGAAAGAGAAACCCGAACGAAAGAGCTGTCCTTCTGGGTATCCTTTGACCCCGTTTCTTTGGAGGAACTTCCGCCCTACGATGGTCCCGTGTCCCTGGACTACTATGGGCGGCTGCACCCGAGCCATGTGGTGGGAACAGTCAGGATGGCTGCGCACACATCCAGCGCCAAGGATATCAGGACGGCGCTGCTGTATGCCTTCGACAGGAAAGTCGATCCCCGCCTGTTTATCCGCAGGCTCGGTGTCGTCGCAGGCAACCTGCAGGCAGGCTATGTGCAGCTGGACTTCTTCACGGATTACAAGGGCCAGGAGAGGAAAGAAAGATTGCAGCGCGTTCTTCTGGAAATCAGGCAGAAGTATGGACCAACTGCGCCGAGGGTTATCATGAAAGGTAAGAATATGCTGGAAGGCGCGACCGCCATTGAACGCAGCCAGCAGATTGGAGGTCATCGCGCTTAACAGACTCGGGAGGTGATTTGCTTGTCTGCCCCTAAGGGAACCCCTGCTGCATATACGGTTCCGGCAGCTGTTGTGCGCTATGGGAACATCATTTTTCAAGACAGGCCAGTTCATGACGGAGATGTTTTCAGCCGGAAGCATCCCAAGATGAGCCAGTTGAACAGAGCCAAGATTTTTGCCCCGTTTGCAGCGCTGGTCGGCTTCGATGAGCGTGTGCGTCGGAAGGAGATTAACTATGTCGCCAAGCACGAGTTGGATGCCGATGAGGAATGGGAACTAAACCACAAACTCTTCAGGCTCTACTGTCTCACGGCAAACTCCAAGCTGGCTAGAGCGAACATGATCCGCGTGTCCATCGAATACTTCGTCGTATGCACCGATGAGGAGAACGATGCCTATCTGGTGAAAGGCCAGTACAAAACCATCACCGGTATTGTCCTGAAGGTTGACCAGCACGAGCAACGCATCACCATCAGAAGCGGTGCCGACACGGAGGTCATACCGTTTTCGGACATCTACCGGATATTCAAACCAACAGGATGAGGGAGGATAGACCCATGGATGAGAACGAAAGCACCTCAAAACGAGGAGAGGATGCGCGTGAAATCGCTAATATGGATGAATCAGATTTCTTTTTCCTGCTGATGGAAAGCCGAATTATCTAGGCTTCATAGAATACAGCAACACCCCTTCACGCTTCGGTACCGTGCCGGGCTTTGAAGGGGTGTTGCCTCTTTCGCATCACAAACGCCACGTGCCGCCCACGTTTGGTCCTGTCGCGGGCTAACCGGTCCCAGGCGATCACGTGGCGGTCTTCCTCAATGCCGCCAACGCGGGCAAACGTCGAGGCTCACGCGGGCTTTGCTTATCTTTCTTTCAGGTGGCGCAGATGTTCTTCGCCCTCGGCCAGGATATCATGTATCTGTCCGACAACGCTTAGCCCATTCTTCTCCGCGATCTCCAGAACCGCTTTCAGGGATTCCAGGTGAAATGCTTCTGTTTCCAGCGTCCTTTTCATGTCCTCATCGTCTTCGGGCATCCAGGTTTCATCTACATAGGCGATATGGTCCATCGCGCCATTGGCAGCCCCAATAAAGACGTCATCCAGCTTATCCCCGAACACGGAAGCGACCACCTTGAACAGGCCATCTTCGCCATCATCAGCGGACTTTCTGATGCGCTTGACATCTGTCCTGTCAACCAGCATCCCATACAAATTATCGAACTGTTCCACAAATAGGAACGCCACTTCGTCCAGTATTTCCAGTGTCATTTCAATCTCACTCTCCCTGGCCGCCATTCTACCATATATGGTCGTCCTGTGCTCTCGCATTTTGCTACGCTGTTGTCATGCTGACAGGGGAGGGCTCATCATGACAACCAGGGAGTGTGTGGCGAATCGCATCATTGAACTGTGCCGGGAGCGGAATATGACGATCAACGGACTGGCCCGCTTGTCAGCACTGCCGCCATCGACATTGAAAAACATTGTGAACGAGGTCAGTCAGAATCCGGGTATCGTGACAATCAAAAAGCTCTGCGACGGGCTGGAGATCACACTGATCGAGTTTTTCGACACAGAGGAGTTCAGGGCTCTGGAGCAGGAGATCCAGTAACCCTGCCCACAATTCTGGGTTTTGCAGGAACAATTCGTCATCAAGAGACGTCATATTTTCGCGGTCGATGTCCGAACTTTCACATGATATAATGGTCTGGCAATTCAACCGGAGGCAGGACATATGACACCCAATCAGTATCTGTGGGCACAGGCGAGGGACCGCCTGGTCACCGCCGTCACCGGCATTGGCTTCTCCGCTGAGCTGGCCGAGCTGATGGCCAGGCAACTGGGCAGCTCCAAGGCCATCGATCGGATGACGTCCTACGTCTATCAGGCGCGGCCCCGTACCGAGGAAATGTTGGTGGACGAGATGCTCGCCATCTGCGCCGAGATCGAAACCTGGCGGGAAAAGAAGGAAAGCCAGGAGGCACAAGCCCGGTACAACGCCAGGCTGTATTACAAGAAATGGGAACCAGACGAGGAGGAATGAGGCTATGAAGAAGTTTATCCCGAAGGAAAAGCTGGGCAAGAAGGCCCGAAAGCAACTCGACACCGAGCAGCGCACCACCTGGGCGTTTTCGCCGGTGACGAAAAAGGTGGAAAGCAAAAAACTGTACAACCGCAAGAGAAAAGCTCATGACCGTTACGATGACTACGGCATGGGCTTTTCTTATGGGCTCATATAAGGGGAGGAAGGTGACTTCAGTGTGTTTTGTGCAACCTGTAATCGTCCCGAGTAGGGTGCATTTTTCGGGGGAAAAGGCGGTTTTTGAGGCCAGGAGAAGCAAAAATCCGAACTTTCGTGAGCTGAAGCGAGAGAGCTAAAAACGAGAATTTGGATGTCGTTCGCTTGAGTATTGCAGAAACTGGGATGTTATAGGGGGTAGTAGGGCCATATTTGCAGGATTCCACTATCAAAGCAAGCAAAAAAATGAACGCCAACTTTGTATCAAAGTTGGCGTTCAGAGGTGGTGCGGGAAACAGGACTTGAACCTGCACGAATCGTAATGATCACTAGAACCTGAATCTAGCGCGTCTGCCAATTCCGCCATTCCCGCAGATAATATGGTGGGCAGGGGTGGATTCGAACCACCGAAGTCGTCGACGGCAGATTTACAGTCTGCTCCCTTTGGCCGCTCGGGAACCTACCCACGTTCCGATGTGCCTTGGCTTTGGTTGATGGAGCTGGCGAAGGGAATCGAACCCCCAACCTGCTGATTACAAATCAGCTGCTCTGCCAATTGAGCTACGCCAGCCTATCAAAGATCGACCGCCGCGTCTTTCGGCAACCTTGGCGGTGAACCGCCGTTGCGTCGGCAACAAAGAATATTATACACGAAATGCAGAATATGTCAAGGGGTTTTGGAAAGTTTTTTGAACTTTTCCTGTACTATACATTGTAGTCACAATTCGCACCGTTTTTCAACCGCACCCGCCGGAAAATCGGTTATCGAAACTCCACGCCGGCATAGATGGTCAGGCTGAAGGGTACGCCGGATTCCAGCTGATCATCGGGGTTCAGCGTAATGAAAAAGGATTCGGGTTCCTCGCCGTCCTCCGGCGCGGAAACGATTTCCCAGAACAGCTGATCGCCCTCGCCCCTTTGGGAATAGACGGTCACATTGCCCCAATCCTTCCCGCTCGCCAGACAGGTATAGATATACGATCCCGCCGGAATATCCCGTCCGGCGATGTACGCCCCGCTCGACAGCGTCGCCGTGCCCGCAATGTGCCGCGCGACGATTTCCGCCTGTACCTGCCCCATCAGCGCCACCAGTTCATCATCGTTCAAACCGGCAAGGTCGATTCCCTCGGAAACCGCAAAGCCGGCGCAGATCATGATCGCCAGAACGATCAATACCGCCACCCATTTTTTCATCATCCGTTCCTCCTGTTCTTTTGTCCACATGCATCGCGGAATTTTTCCGAAGCCGCTCGGCTCCGGCCTTTATCTTACCATGGCGTGGGCGGTTTTCTGTCGGCAGCGCCCGACAAAGCTGCAAATAAAACTCGCGGGAAAAACACGCCCCTGAATGGAGGCAGACGCCTACTATTCTACAAGGAGCGATGTTATGCAGTACAATCACTTCATCACCGGAAGAATCATTCGAAAGCTTCGGAAACAGCGCGGGATCACGCAGGAGGTGCTGTCCGGACTGGCGGCGGTTTCTCGCAGCCACCTGGCAGAAATCGAAACGGGGCGCACCAGCGCCAACGTAGACACGCTCTGGCGCATTGCGCAGGCGCTGGGCATGCCCCTGAGCGATCTGATCCGCATGGTGGAATGCGCCGCCGAACAGGCAGAAAAGGGCTCTGGAGGGCTTACAAATGGAGGCCCGCCAGATCGCTGATTCTGCCGTCTGGTTTGAATTTTGAAAGAGTTTTGAACATACGCTTATTGTCATTTATGTACTACCCGAAGCATGCATGCGTCAGCTTTGCGGCAGATAAATACCCCCGCCGACCAGACAGTCGACGGGGGCGGCAGGAGAATGCTTATTCCTTTACGATCAGCTTCAGGGGAATGTTCACGAGGGGCTCCAGCGTTTCACCGTTCAGATATTTTACAGCGTTTTCGAGCGCCGTTTCAATCTGCACATCGGGCTGCTGCTGCACGGTAGCGGCCATTTCGCCATTTTCTACAGCGGTAAGCGCATCATCGGTCGCATCGATGCCATAGATTTTGATTTCCGCACTGCGACCGGCTGCGGCTACGGCACGCACGGCGCCCAGCGCCATTTCATCATTATGCGCATAGATAGCATCCAATTCAGGGTTAGACTGAAGAATGTCTTCGGTTACGGTCGCGCCTTCTTCGCGGGAATAGTTGGCAGTCAGGGAGGTTACCACTTCAACTTCGCTGCCCTCCAATGCGGCTACGAAACCTTCTTCGCGTTCGATGGCGGAACTGGAACCGGCGATGCCTTCCAGAATGGCAACTTTGCCCTTTCCGTCCAAATCCTTCAGCAGCTGTTCTGCGTCCAGACGTCCAGCTTCTTTGTTATCAATATCCAGATGCTGGATCACATTGCCCGCATTGGAAGCGCGGGTTACCGTAATTACCGGAATATCCGCTTCGTTGCAGGCCACAACAGAGGTGCCGATGGCATCCGAATCGACGGGATTGATGATCAGCAGATTTACGCCGCGGGTAATGAAGTCTTCTACCTGAGAAGCCTGCGTTTCAGCGCTGTCCTGCGCATCCAGCACAACCAACTCCACGCCAAGCTCCGCGGCCTTCGCCACGGCGGCATCCTTCATGGTAACAAAGAAGGGATTTTCGAGAGTGGACACGGCAAAGCCGATGGTGTAGCCCTCTGCCTGTGCGCAGGTCAGAGTCGCTGCCAGAACCAGTACCAGAGCCAAGAGAGTCGTCATCAATTTACGGAACATGTTTTTTGCCTCCTTTTTTATTTTGTCGCTTTGTTCCGCTTAATCATCACCGCAAGGATGATGATAATGCCCTTCACAATATCCTGATAATAGGAATTCACATTCAGCAAATTCAGACCATTGTTGATTACGCCGATAATCATACTGCCGAGCAACGTGCCTGTAACGGTACCGACGCCGCCGGACAGGGAAGCGCCGCCCAGGATAACACCGCTGAGCACATCCATCTCCAGACCATTGCAGGCAGTGGGCTGGGCAGACAGCAACTTGCTGGTGGTAATCAAACCACCGACCGCGCACATGAGCGAGCAGGCTGCGAACACCAAAACCCGATAGCGCTGAACAGGGATGGCAGAAAGCCTGGCCGCCTCGCGATTTGCACCGATGGCTTTGATGTAGGTACCATGCTTGGTTCGCTGAAGCAGCACATAGAAAACCAATACCAGACTCAATGAAATAATCGTAGCTACAGGAATGATTTTCAGCACATATCCAGCGCCCATGGTGGAAAAAGCCTGCGGAAGGTTGGAGAAAGGCTTGCCGTTGGTCCATACCATACATACGCCGCGCAGCATACCCATGGTAGCCAGTGTAACGATGAAGGACGGGATGCGCCCATACACCACCAGAGCACCGTTAATCAGACCAATGACAACGCCCATCGCCAACGCAATGATCACGCCCATGGCAATCGAGCCATTTTGCTGCATCACCCATGCAGCGGCTACGCCGCACAACGCGGCTGTGGAGCCCACCGACAAATCGATTTCACCGGATAGCACCACGCAAAGCATACCCATGGCAACCGTTAAAACAATAGATACCTGTCGGGTAATGTTTAACAGATTGCGCTGCATCCAAAAGTAAGGGGAAATCACCCCGAACACAATACACAGCGCCGCCAAAATGAGCAGCAGACCAAGTTCGCCCTTAAGCATTCGTAGAATTCTGTTTCCATTGGAAACGGATTTTTGATTCATGCGTTTGCGCCTCCCAATGCCAAAGTCAGCAGTTTTTCCGCCGTCGCCTGGGCAGCGGGCAGCTCGCCCGCGATCTCTCCCTTGCACAGCACCATAATCCGATCGCAGATGCTAAGCAGTTCTTCAAGTTCCGAAGAAAAAATGACGACCGTTTTCCCATTGTCTGCCAGTTGGGTAATAAAACGATAAATCTCGGCCTTCGCCCCGATATCAATGCCTCTGGTAGGTTCATCCATCAGCACAATCTGCGGATCGCCCGTCAACCATTTTCCAAGAACCACCTTCTGCTGATTGCCGCCGGAAAGATTTCCAGCAGCCATTTCCACATTCATGGGATGCAGCCTCATGGTTTCGCCCATTTTTTGAGCAATGGCGCGCTTCTTCCGACGATCTAACAGACCCAACCGGTTTTCGACCTGTTCCAAATGCGGCAACACAATGTTATCGGCAATGGTTTCTTCCAGAAACAGCCCTTCGGATTTGCGATCCTCGGGGATCAGCGCTATGTTATATGGCCGCGTATCATACGGCGTGCGAAAATGTACCGTTTTTCCATCGATGCATATCCTGCCTTCGATCGCAGGATACACGCCAAACAGACTTGAAGCCAATTCGCTTTTCCCTGCCCCCACGATGCCGGTAAACCCAAGGATTTCTCCTCTATGCGCCGTAAAGCTGACCGGTTTACGCATCGCCTCCGTGCGCAAGTCAACCGCTTCCATGGATACGGGCGCATCCGATCGGTCCTGCGCCTGCCGGTATCGTTCATTGCTAACGCCATGTCCAATCATTGCGCTGACCAATTCGGCAACCGTTACCTGATCCATCTGAAAGGAAGCCACGTTTTGCCCATCGCGGAACACGGTAGAACAATCGCAGCAGCGGAACACCTCGTCCAGATAATGGGAAATGTATATCATAGTGACATGCTTTTCCTTCAGACTGGCCATGATTTCAAACAACGTATCAATCTCCGCCTTGCTCATGCCGGTCGTCGGTTCGTCCAGCAGCAGGATTTCGGCATTGATTGCAAGCGCCTTTACGATTTCAACAATTCTTTTCTGCCCCAGTCCCAGCGACCCTACCTTCGCCCGCGAATCGATTTGAATTCCAAAACGCTTCAGAAAAGCATCGCTGTCCGCATACAACTGCTGCCGTTTACAGCAGCCCAGGGGGGTAACGGTGGGTTCAATGCCCAGGAATATGTTTTCTGCAACCGTCAGCGAATCGATCAGACTCAATTCCTGATAAATCGCCGCAATCCCCTTCCTGCGGGCGTCAATCGGTCCAGCAATGGTTACCCGATCGCCCTTCAAAAGAATTTCACCCGCATCGGGCTTATGCACGCCGGTCAAAATTTTGATCAACGTAGATTTTCCAGCGCCGTTTTCGCCCAGCAAGGCATGAATTTCACCGCGGCGCAGTTCAAAATCTACCCCTTTCAGCGCCTGCACACCGCCAAAGCTTTTGCGAATTCCCTGCAAGCGTAGAATGCTTTCGTTCGGCTCCATTTCGCTTGCCTCCTTTTACAGTGCCGCCAAAACTTCCTGCGGCGTGGGAATGGAGGATTGCGCTCCCTTGCGGGTTGTGCTTAGCGCCGCGGCAGTATTGGCATATTCCAGGCAACGCTCAATCGGTTCATTCCTGGACAGAGCCACGGCGAACCCCCCCAGAAAAACATCGCCGGCAGCGGTAGAATCGATGGCGTTCACCTGTTTGGGGGCAACCAGCATATCCTTTCCATGGAGGCGGGTAAACGCCCCTTTATCCGACATGGAAATAATCGGATGCGCAATCCCCATTTCCATCAAACGATCGCAAGCTGCTGCCGCGGATAAAAAATCAGTTACCGGAACGCCGCTCAAAAGCTTCGCTTCCACCTCGTTCGGTTTCGCGTAATCAATCATTGTACACAAATCACTCGGAATGCCGCCTTCAGGCACAGGCGAGGGATCGACAACCACCAGCATATGCCTTTCCCGAGCCAGGCGAATCGCAGCGCGCACGGTATCCATCGGCAGTTCCAGCGTTATCAGCAGTATACCATTTTCCTCAAAAGCAGCTTGATGATCCAGCACATCCTGTGGAGAAATCGCAGCGTTTGCACCAGCTGTAAACGAGATGGAATTTCTGCCCTGCGCATCGATACGAATCATGGCAATACCCGCCGTAGCGTTCGGTTCATAAATCAGGAAATCTGTTTGAACGCCATGACGCTTCAGTTCATCGGTCAGCTGGAGGCTGAACGCATCATCTCCCAACCGCGCCAGCACGCATACATTGCCGCCCAGCGCCCCGGCTGCAGCAGCCTGATTTCCCGCCTTACCGCCCGGATAGGTTGCGAAATTATCTGTGCGAATGGTTTCGCCTACGTTGGGCATATTCTGCATGTACATGCACAGATCCATATTCACACTGCCCATACATACGATTTTTTTCAGCATCAGCCAAATTCCTTTCTCAGCGCTTCAACTTCTTTTATAAAAGCGCGGGTACGCTCCGGATCAATTGCGTTTTTCCAGTTTCCATCTTCCTTGAAGTAGCTGCCTACAATCGCGCCGTCCGCATGGGATAGCAGCTGCCGAACATTTTCCCGCGTCAATCCGCTTCCCAGCAAAATAGGCAGATGTACGCCGCTTCGACATTCGTCAATGCGATCTACCGTCGGTGGCATTCCGGTATCAAAGCCCGTTACGATTACCGCATCGCCATCCTGCGCTTCAACATCCATCGCCTGTTCGCGTACCGAACGATCATGAATGATATAATGGCTTCCATGCTTTACATTAACATCGCACAGACAGGCGATGTGGTTCGCCCGCAGCGCAGCGCGCATCCGCGCAACCTTTCCGCCGATCGATTCAATATAACCCGATTGCGAAATAAATGCATTGCACCATTCGAAAACACGAATCCATTGCGCGCCTCCGGCTACTGCAGCAGCCATCGCCAGATCTGCGCCATTCATATGACACTCCGCGCCCACCGGAATGGATACCGTTTGAGCGACCTCATGTACGCCCACTGCCAGCGCTGCCACAGTTTCCGGACCGATATCCCGTCCGGGCAGATAGGGAATATCCCACATATTTTCCACCTGTACGCCATCCACACCGGCATCTTCCAGCATACGCGCTTCATCCCTTGCTATGGACAGAATTCGCTTCATATCCATCACGGACGGGTCATACAGCGCTGAACCCGGAAGAGGTCGCAGATGTACCATGCCGATTATGGGAAACTTATGGGTAAAGATGCTTTCCAGTCGATTTGCCATAGGCACCTCCATGCAGTAAACCTGAAAATACGCTTACGTTCGCCCCAGCCGGTTCGAACGCCGGTCGAGAATATCGTTTCGGTCGGATGGATCGGTTAGAAGTCCACACCTGCAACCAGTGCAATGTAGCAGAAAGGGCAACGTTCGCCGGTGCGCACGAATACTTTAACTTCTTCGCCGTTCAATGCGCCGTTCAGCCACAGGTTCTTCATATCCACATGCGGAATACACTTTTCTACCAGTGCATTTCCTTTATTATTTTCTTTGGACAGGATGGCCTTGAACTCCTCGTAAACCTGCGGGCTGACGGATTTGGTTTCTTCAGTAACGATATAGCTTTCCACAACCAGTTCGCTCAGAACCGCCTTTACCACATCCGTTACCTTGGGAACGCCCTCGCATACGGCCAGATCCACGCAGGTGGTCATATCGTGACGGGGGAAGGGACAGCCGACGTCGCCAATCAGGATGATATCGCCATGACCCATTTTGCTGACAGCCTTCGCCAGTTCGGAATTGTAGATGCCGGATTTTTTCATTGTTTTGATCTCCTCTCGCAGTGTTTAAACGTTTTACTGCCATGCATTATTGCATATGCAGTTTATCTTTAAAAGGCCGATCCGCCTTTTAAACGCGTTGGTAAAACGATTAAATGCCCATTACAAAAAAGGCAATCCATTCACCAAACCAAGCTCTAACAAGATTTGCGCGCAATCAAAGACGAACGGAGCACCACCGAAATTCCGGACAGACTACGCAAACGCTCCAAAGCATCCAGCAGCAAGCTGATGGCATTTTTCGCCATATCTGCGCTCGGGTTTTCCACCGTTGTCAGCGCCGGATACAAAAAGCTGGAAAAATAAATATTATCGTAACCGACAAGCCCCATATCTCGAGGAATTTTCAGCTTTCTATCCTTTAACGCCTCCATTGCACCCCATGCCATAATATCGCTGGTTACAAATGCAGCGGCAGGTTTGGGGGAAGGAGTATAACTCTCCAGGACCTGCTTCATCAGATCATAGCCGGATTGAAATGTAAAATCACCATACAGGATTTCACATTGCTCCTTACTGACGCCATGATGTGCGAGCGTTTCCATGAACCCAGCCAAACGCGCTTTGGCATTGCAAACCACATCGGTAGGTCCCGCCAGACAGATAAAGCGCTCATATCCCTTACCCATCATGTAATCTACCACGGAAGCCGCGCCACGATAGTTGTCCGCATAAATAAAAGCCACGTTGCGATCCGTCTGCACCGCAGGGCGATCCATAATGACCAGCGGAACTTCAACCATATTCATCAACTGATCGACATCCATGCGGGGGGCGATGCTGATAATACCGTCTACATGTGCACCCAGCATACTGTTGATGTTCTGTTCCTCCCTGCCAGCATCACTATCAGAATCATACAGCATAATCTGATAACCGTTTGCGTTCGCATCACATTGAATAACCTTTACGCTGTTGCTGAAGAAGGGATTGGTAATGTCGGGCACCTGTACGCCGATGGTATAGGAACGATTGGTTTTCAGGCCGCGCGCATACACGTTTGGCCGATAACCCAATTCTTCAATTGCAGAGTAAACGCGATTTTCCAACTCCTTGCTGACAAACTTTTTCTGTGTCAACACATTGGATACGGTCGCCGTCGATACGCCAACCAATTTCGCAATATCCTTAATCGTTGGATTCACAAGCTTTCACTCCGAACAGTTAATCGAATAACTATTTATATTATAGATCTGCTCTCTTGGTTTGTCAAGTGATTTTTATACATTTATTTAAGAATATGAATTTCTTGTTTTCTTCGTAATGTGAAAACCGCTGGAACGCTGAGTCTGCTTCCGAATTTGAATTGATTTGATACACCAAAGTAGAAAGGACCACCCTCATCCCAACGCCCGTAAAGAAATGCGGGAGCCGTTGCATGTTGCTGCATGAACGGCTCCCGCGCGGTGGTAAACGAACTTGAATATGCTTTTCAGTATTTTTTCTCCGGCATACTGAATTTCACCTGGAATTCCTGCTTGATTTTTTCGAGCTTTGCCTGATCTTCGACGCGCTGCCTGTGCGCTTCTTCCTGAATTCGGCGCGTTTCATCGATGCCGTCCACGATCGTTCGCTACGTGGTTTCCAGCGTATCGGCTTTAATGGAACTGCCAACCGCCATCCGCGTGGTCATTTTCGCCTGTTCTACGGTATTGCGCGCGTTCTTTTTCAGCATTTCATTGGTGCGTTCATCCAGCGCAGAAATGGCCTCCGCCTGAATTTTCTGGCGTTTCAGCATAATCGCCTGCGCCAGCGCCTGCTTAAAGACGGGCAGCGTAATGATAAACGCAGAATTGATCTTGCGAACCAGATTCATATTGCTGAACTGCATGGTTTTCAGCATGGGGATCGACTGCATCGCCACATTTTCTGCTGATGTGGTTCAACATGTATACCTCCTGCTTCT
Source organism: uncultured Clostridia bacterium (assembly GCA_934663625.1). Taxonomy (GTDB): domain Bacteria; phylum Bacillota; class Clostridia; order Christensenellales; family Aristaeellaceae; genus SFTH01. The sequence continues at coordinate 20,174 of CAKUKP010000011.1, read as the reverse complement.
TCACGGCGCTCAACGATGGCGCGGTATCCGCCGCCATTTCCTTCATGCGTTCGCTGGTGCTGCCGCTGGCCTGCGTAATCGTAATGCCCGCGATCTGGCATCTGGACGGCGTGTGGTTCTCTCTGGTGGGCAGTGAAATACTGGGCGTGTTCGTATCGCTCTATTTCCTGCTGAGCAAGCGCAGGAAATATCATTATTAATGCGACGTGTATATGACAGAAAATGCCGGTAATCCGCTTTAAGGCGGATGTGCCGCACGGCTATTGCAATCCATCGGACGCACCCTGCGCCGTCTACAACATTATCTTTTATCCGCACCGCTGAAGGAGGAAACGCCATGTACGAATTGATACAGCTCGCCGAACGCACCTATTATATCAAAAGCCCCACGAATATCGGGCTTTACCGATTGGACGATCAGAACGTATGCCTGATCGACAGCGGAAATGACAGGGAAGCCGGACGAAAGGTGCGGCAGGTACTAGACGCAAACGGCTGGCGTCTTGCCGCGATTTACAATACGCACGCGAACGCCGACCACATCGGCGGAAACCGGTATTTGCAGGGGCAGACCGGATGCAAAATCTATGCGCCGGGGATCGACTGCGCCTTCACCCGACACCCGATTCTGGAGCCCGCGTTTCTCTACGGCGGCTATCCCCCGAAGGATCTGCGGCACAAATTCCTGCTGGCGCAGGAAAGCGATGCGGAAGCGCTGACGGAGGGCAATCTGCCGGAGGGAATCGAGGCATTCCCGCTCCCCGGACATTTCTTTGATATGGTGGGCTTCCGCACGCCCGACGATGTGGTTTTCCTCGCCGATTGCCTGTCGAGCCGCGAAATACTGGATAAATATCAGATCGGCTTTATCTACGATGTCGCCGCCTACCTGCAAACGCTGGAAACGGTCAAAACCATGCGCGCCAGGGCGTTCGTTCCATCCCACACGGCGGTGACGGATCATATCTCCGATCTGGCGCAGTACAATATCGACAAGGTGCACCAGATTGCAGAAAAAATACTGGATCTGTGCGCCGCGCCGCGCTGCTTTGAGGACATTCTGCAGGGCCTGTTTTCGGAATACGGGCTGCGCATGAATTTCGAACAATATGTGCTCGTCGGCAGCACCGCCCGTTCCTATCTCGCATGGCTGAAGGACGCGGGACGGCTGAGCATCGTATATGAAAACAACCGGATGCTTTGGATGCGGGCAGCGCAGACTTAACCAGATTGCCCGCACGCGAATCTATTGCACAAAAATCGCCCGCACCGGAGGAATAAACCCCGACGCGGGCGATTTTGATATGCGGAATCAAAGGGCGGTTTAATTTTCCTGTGCCAGCGGATGATCTACCGTGACTATGGCGAAATAGTGATCATCGATCTGGCGGACGATTTGGGCGACGGCCTGCGCCGCCTGCGCATCGGTCATGCGGAAGCCGAAGGGCACCACGATATCGAAGATCACATTCGTGTGCGTTGGGCCCGCCACCATGCGGAAATCATGGATGGAGATCGATGCATCCAGATCGGCGTGAACGCGCGCGAGCACCGCCGCCTTCGTATCGTTGATCTGCTGATCATCGGTAGAAATCGGATCCATATGAATCACCGCCGTGCAGTTTAATTCCTCGGAAAGGCGACGTTCGATGGTATCGATCACATCGTGCAGCGCCACGATATCGCCGCTGGCGGGCACTTCGGCGTGCAGCGAAATCATCACGCGCCCCGCGCCGTAATCATGCACCGCCAGATCATGCACGCCCACGATATCGGGGTATTCGCGCACGATGTCGCGGATGTGCTGCACGAATTCGGGCGTGGGCGGATTGCCCAGCAGCGGCGAAATGGTATCCTTTGCCGCCGAATAGCCCGCGCGCAGGATCATGACCGCCACCAGCGCGCCCGCCCACGCATCGATATTCACGCCGAAGAAGCGATATACCAGCATGGAAATCAGCACCGCCGCCGTGGCGCACACATCGGACAGGCTATCCGCCGCCACGGCGCGCACCGTGGCGGAATCGATCCTTTTGCCCACCGCGCGGTTGTACACCGCCATATAGAGCTTTACCAATATCGAAGCGGCGAGGATAACGACGGATACGATGCTGAATTCCATCATCTCCGGATGAATGATCTTCTGAATGGAATCCCGCCCGAGTGTAAAGCCCACCAGCAGAATCACCATCGATACGATCAGCCCCGCCACATATTCAATGCGCCCATGCCCGTAGGGATGATCGCGATGCGGCTTTTTCGCCGCCAGCTTGAAGCCCAGCAGCGTGACCACCGATGAACCGGCGTCGGACAGATTGTTAAACGCATCGGCGGTAATCGCGATGGAGCCGCTGATCACGCCGGCGGCATATTTGATGCCGAACAGCACGAGGTTCAGAAAAATGCCCACCGCGCCGCACAGCACGCCGTAGGCGCGGCGCACCGCGGGATCATCCGTATCGTTTCGGTTCCGGATCAGTAATCGGGAAAGCAGCGTTATCATGCGCAGACCCCTTTCCATTCAAAACATTTGCACCATTCTATGCGCTTCGAGCGCGCCGCGTGCGTATCAGCCAGCACAGCGGCAGCAGATACAGATACGCTGCGAACGGAACCGCGCCCAGACCGCAGCCCATGGCGGTAATCGGCACGCTGCACGCGATGCACCACGGGATCAGCGCGGCGATTACGGTAACGCTGTTCGCGATATCCAGCATCATGGCGTTCCGCTCTTCGGGCGAATTGCCGTAGCTACTATGCATACACTGGCGGCACATCACGATGCCGATGGTCTGATTGCAGAACACCGCACACGCGCAGACGGAGGTTATGATCATCGCGCCGAAGCGGCCGATGCGCTTCGCCAGCCGCGCGATCAGCCCTTCCACCGGCGCGAGCAGCTTTGCGCCCTCAAAAATGCCGCCGACGGCGTTGGACAAAAGCAGAATCAGCGATATATTGACCATCGATACGCCCCCGCCGCCCGACAGGATATTCGAAAGGTACTTATCGCGCGGCGCAAAGCCTGTGATCGTCATGCGCAGCATTTCTGGCGCGGGAATCCTTTGCAGAAATACCGCGATCGCCATCGAAACGGCGATATCGATCGCCATGACATATTTGATCTTCAATCCCGCGAACGCCAGCACCGGCAGCAGAATCGTGGGCAGCAGGCACCAGGCATTGAGCGTATATTCCATATCGAAGCGCTCAAGCAGCGATGTATCCATGCTTTCGGGCGCGCTGAGCAGCGAAAGCGCGCCGTACAGCGCGATGCACATCCCGATCGGCAGCATCGATGGGCGGATCATTTTGCGAATGTTCTGCGTCACGTCCGTTCCGGTCTGGCTCGCCACCAGACTTGCGCAGGAGGATGCGGGCGCGGCGCGATCGCCGACGTACAAGCCGGATAATATCGCCCCGCCCGCAAACACGGGCGATACGCCGCTGGCGCGGGCGATGGTCATCAATATTACGCCGATGGTGCTGACCACGCCGAAGCTGGTGCCCAGCGCATAGCTTACGATGCTCGTGAGCAGAAACGCCGCCAGCACGAACACCCGCGGCGGCATCAGGCGAATGCCGTAGGCGGTGAAATAGGCGATCGTACCGCATTGCCGCCACAGCGAAGTAAGGCAACCGATCAGCAGCATCGTAACGATCACCACGCGCGAAGCCCATGCGCCCTGCGCCGCCATCCGTATAACCGCGGGCAGGGCATGGCCGCGCCGCATCGCCACGATGGAAAATGCAATCAGGCCCACGCCCAGCGGGGCGAGCATGGAAATTCCCGCTGCAATGCTCGCCAGCATCGCGGCGACCATCAGGACAAAGGCGATGATGAAATCCATATGCTTCTGCCTCGCTTCTGTGCAAATGCCGCGGCGTTCACTCAGAACGCCGCGGCGAATACTTTCCTGCGGGCAGTGTCGGCAGTGCCTACATCCAGTTGCTGCCGCGCTGCGGGCAGTGCCCGCCTCCAGTTGCTGCCGCGCTGCGGGCTGTGCCCGCCTCCAGCAGCTACCGCGCTGTTGATTGCGGTCGGTCAGAATGACCGCAATCAAACGACGTTTTTCTGCCCATAGATTCAAGGCAGAAAAACTACGTTGGCGCAGCGATCCATGGGTTTCTCTCCCTCAGCCGGCGGTGCCGGCCTCCAGTTGCTGCCGCGCTGTTGATTGCGGTCGGTCAGAATGACCGCAATCAAACGACGTTTTTGAAGCCACTGATTTAAGCTTCAAAAACTGCGTTGGCGCAGCGATCCATGGGTTTCTCTCCCTCAGTCGGCAGTGCCGACAGCTCCCCCATCAGGTGGAGCCAAGGAATGTCGTTATCCTTTTGCCTTCCTCTGATGAGGAAGGTGGCAAAACCGCAGGTTTTGACGGAAGGAGAGATAACGCACCTTGCGAATTTTGCCGGTTCTGCGATAGAGCTTCTCTCCTTCAGTCGACAGTTTCTCAACAACGGGATCCGGATGGTTTTATCGCTTGTCGGAATATCAGCCGTAGATGAAGTAATACAGTTCGTTTGCGTTGCGCTTCCAGTCGGTATCCCACAGCATGGATTGTTCGTTGCGGGTTTCCTGCTTATAGGAATCGTTGACGGGGATGCGCAGGGTAGGCACATCGCTCATATCGCTCTGAAGCACCGGAACGGCGATCGCCGCGATTTCATTGAACGACATATTCGTAGTTACATTTTCAAACAGCGCGGCATATGCGGTCAGCGCGCCCACGCCCATCGATTTTACCTTGCTCAGCAGCGCGGTGAGCACCTTGCGCTGGCGATCGGTACGGGATGCATCGCTGTCCAGATGGCGGATGCGCGCATACGCCAGCGTCTGCCGGCCGTTCAGATGCGTGCCCTTGCCATAGGTTTCCAGCAGCACATTTTCGCCCGCCGCTTCCAGATCGGATTCATCCACGCCCGCATCCTGCGCATCAAACGCCTGTTCGATGGCGCGTTCGTTGATTTCGTTCATTTCGGCTTCGGTGATATCCATTTCAACGCCGCCCAGCGCGCTGGCGATCTTGGAGAAGCCGTAGAAGTTGACCATGACGTAATACTGAATGTTCATATTCAGATTTTCATTGATGAACTTCATCACGTACTTCGGGCCGCCGAAATAATTGATGGCGTTGATGCGGAAGTTCTTGCCGTATTCCTTGGGCAGGCCTTCCAATTCCACCTGCGTATCGCGCAGGATCGAAGCAAGCTTCACCGCGCCGGTATTGGTATTGATGGAACAGATCAGGATCGCGTCCGTGCGGGAACTTTCGGTAAGATAGCGCTGGTCCGCGCCCAGCAGCAGTACGTTCATCCATTCGGACGGAAGCCCTTCGGTGATGCTCAGATCATCTACCTGCACCTGCTGGCTCGCATCCAGCGCGTCAAGTTCCGCATCGGGATCCGCCAGCCGCTCTGCCAGCGAACTGTAATTCTGCGTATTTTCCGTGCCGTCGTTCGATGCGGCGGTCGCGATATCCGCGCCCAGATTATCATCCGCGCCCTGTCCCTGCGAAAGCGTGGCGTTGGTCAGATTGCCGCCCTGCGGCTGCGGCGTATTGGTCGCCTGCGGCTGCACGGTGGTATCCCTGTGCGAACAGCTGGAAATGCCGATGATCAGCGCGATGATCAGCACCACGGCGAGCACCGCGATGAAGATCGGCGCCTTCGATTTGCGCCTTCTGCCGCGCACGGGGCGGCGATTGTAGCCGTTCTGCGGCGGGCGACGGTTGGGATCGGGTCTGCCCTGCGGACGGCTGCCCTGTGGGCGGGTACCCTGCGGGCGCGCGCCCTGCGGACGGCCATAGCCGCTCTGCCCTCTTGCGCCCTGCGGACGGGCGGCGCGGGGGCGATCCTCATAGCCGTAATCCCTGCGAGTCGGGCGGCCGGAATTATAATCAGACATATGCGTTTATCCTTTCGTACAAAAATACAGATATAAATCATTATACTGTTTTTGCGCGCAGGTTGCAACCGTTGTAGTTCATGATGCGGCGTACAAATTCGACATTTCTGTGAAAAGTTATTTGCCCGCCACGCTCAATTCGCGAATGCGAATCGTGGGGCTGCCGTATCTCGCCATGCTGAAATACAGATCATCACACACGGCATCGACATTTTTCAGCAGTTCAAAGAAATTGCCCGCGATGGTGATCTGGTTCACGGTACGCACGATTTCGCCGCCCTCGATCAGATAGCCCTTCGCGCCCAGCGAAAAATCGCCGCTGACGGCGTTCGCGCCGGAATGCATGCCCATCAGATCGGTAATCAACAGCGCGCGATCCTGCGCCGCGATCAGCTGCGCGCGGGCATGCGGGCCTGGCTGAATCAGCAGATTCGAAGCCGCTACGCCGATCGGCCCCGCCGCGGACGCGCGCACGGCGTTGCCCGTGCTTTCCACGCCCTGCTTATGCGCGGTTTTCAGATTGTGCATCAGCGTATTCAGCGTGCCGTTTTCGATCAGATGCTTTCTGCGCGCGCATACGCCCTCGGCGTCGAAGGTGCGGCTGTAGAAGCGATCCGCGCGGAACGGATCATCCGTCAGTGTAACGCACGGCGCGGCGATCTGTTCGCCCTCCCTGCCCGCCAGCAGCGAAAAGCCCTTCTGCGCGGTATCGGCGGAGAATACGCCCGCGAACGTGCCGAGGATCGTCGCCGCCATATCGCCGCGCAGCAGGATGGGATAGCCGCCGGATTGCACGGGCGCGGCGTTCAGGAAATCGCAGGCTTCCTTTGCGGAATTGCGCGCCATCGCGGCAAAATCGATGCCGCGCGCATCCGTGGTCAGCGCTTCGCCGCCGCCCACGCCGGTTTTTTCGCCGTCGCGGGCAATGGGCGCGATGTAAGCGGCGATGGCGCGCCGGTGCGAAGATACGTTCAGCCCCAGCGAATTGACCAGATACGTGCGTTCATCCTGCGTTTCTACGCCGCAGCCGTAGCAGGACTCGATGCGCGCATCCGCATCCAGCGCCATCCGTTCCAGATTGCGCGCCATTTCGATCTTATCGCGCGGGGTCAGCGCTTCCAGCTCCGCGCTCGGCGCGGGCGCTTCGGGGTATGCATCCGCACCGGCGTACAGAAATTCCGGATCGGGATTTTCGGACATCTGCGCGCCTTCCTTCGCCGCACGAATCAGCATATCGATCGCGTCCTCATCCATCACCTGTGTGGTAGCGCAGCCCGATTTGCCGCCCAGCAGCGCGCGGAAGCCCAGATTGAAGGATTCCGCCGCGCCGTATTTGATAATTTCGCCGCGATCGACGCTCGTTTCAAATTCATCGGCCTCGGATACGAATACCTCCGCCGCGTCAAAACCCGCGCGCTTTGCGCGTTCCAACAGCTTTTCAGTAAATTCCTGTCTATTCATATCAGCGCCCTCCCACGGTAATTTCGGATACGCGGATGCGCGGCTGACCCACGTTGGTGGGCACCGATCCGCTGATCGATCCGCAAACGCCCTGCGCCATGGTCATATTCCTGCCCACGCGATCGATGCGCTTCAGCAGATCCGCGCCGCGCCCGACCAGCGTCGCGCCGCGCACCGGCTCGGCAATGCTTCCGTTTCGAATCATATAGCCCTCGTCCACGGCAAAGTTGAATTCGCCCGTGGCGGGATTGACCGATCCGCCACCCATGCATCTGGCATACAGGCCGTATTCCGTCGATGCGATCATTTCATCATCATCGTCCGCGCCCGCGGCGATATAGGTATTGCGCATGCGCGATGTGGGCGCGAAGGTATAATCCTGCCGCCGCCCGCTGCCGGTGGACGGCATTTCCATCCGCCGCCCGTTCAGCTTATCGATCATGTAATTCTTCAGAACGCCGTTTTCGATCAGCACAAGGCGCGTGGTGGGTGTGCCTTCATCATCGATGTTGGTGGAGCCCCACGCGTTCGGAATCGTGCCATCATCGATGGCGGTCACCTTTTCGGATGCGATCATCTGCCCCAGTTTTCCGCAGAATTCGCTCTTGCCGAACGCCACGGAGGTGGCCTCCAGCGAATGCCCGCAGGCTTCATGGAAGATCACGCCGCCGAAGCCGCCGTCCATCACCACGGGCATGCGCCCCGCGGGGCACGCATCGGCGCGCAGCATGGTTTCTGCGCTGATCGCCGCCTGCCGTCCCAGCGCGGGCACATCGATTTCATCGAACAGTTCAAAGCCGATCAGCCCGCCGGGGCCGGCAAAGCCGGTCTGATTCTGCGTGTCGTCGCTCGCCACCGCCGAAAAGCGCATCCGCGTATAGGTGCGCTCGTCCCGCGCCATCAGCCCTTCGCTGTTGAATATGCCGATTTCCTGATTGCTGGTAGTAAGCCCCGCCGAGGTGTGCGCGATCACGCCGGACGCGCCCTTCGCCGCATCGTTCGCCGCCAGCAGAAGATCCGCCTTGCGCCGGATGGCTACATCGATCGGCATCTGCACGATCGGGTGAATATCGCCGAACCGCCGCGCGATCAGGTTTACCTGCGCATCCTTTGCCGCGCCGCCGATGGCGTCCGCCGCGCGCTTCGCGGCGCGAAGCAATCCCGATGCGCTGGTATCCGCAGTATGCACGTATACGCAGTTCAGTCCGTGAAATACGCGAATGCCCGCGCCGTGCAGGCGCTGGGTCAGGCTGTTTTCCATGCGCCCATCGATCATTGAAATATCGTGGGCGATTTTATCCTGATAGAAGATTTCGGCGAAATCGCCGCCGGTGGACAGCGCCGCGCGCAGCGCGTCCTCCGCAATCGATCTTGCGATCATACAACTCACCTCTAGAATTATTGACAGGGCGCATGTACAAAACATACGCCCCGAATGTATGAATTAAATCGTCCGGTTTCTGCGCATCGAAACGGGTTTATCCAGAATCTCGCGCATGATTACGGCTTCGCGCAGGCGCTGGCGATTGGCGTATCTGCGCGCCCGCGCGTCCTCGGCATGCTGCCGTTCCGCCTGTTCGCGCGCGTGTACGCGCTCGTTGTGCGCCGCATGCTCCGCGTGCGTTTCGCCTTCGGGCGCAGATACGGGCAGCGATTGCGCGTGCACATCGCTCTCCTGGGGCCTGGCGGTCGCTTCCTCCTGCTCCACCGCGCTCTTTTCCGCCTTCGCTTCCAGATAGGCTTCCCATTCCTCGGGCGTTAAGGTCTTGGAATCTGCGCCCTGCACGGTCGCTTCCTCCTCAGGTTCTTCCTCCGCGGGTTCGGGCGGTTCCGGCGCGGGCTGCGCCGGTTTTATCCTGCGCTCCGCCTCCGATTGCCGCCCTTGCTGCTGCGCCCGCTTCTTTTTCTTCGAAGAAGATGAAAACAGGAAATACAGCAGCGCCAGTATGATTACATATTGCATCAGATCCGCTCCCTTCGGCGATCCGATCGGTTCATGCGCGGCATATTACTTCTTTTCTTCCGCCATGCGCGGCGCATCATCCTTGCCCGCGATGGAATCGCGCATGCGGGTATCGGAAATCACATTCTGCATCTGGTAATAATCCATCACGCCCAGCTTGCCGCTGCGCAGGGCTTCCGCCATCGCCCGCGGCACCTCGGCTTCGGCTTCCACAACCTTGGCACGCATTTCCTGCACTGCCGCCAGCATTTCCTGTTCCTGCGCGACCGCCATGGCGCGGCGTTCCTCCGCCTTCGCCTGCGCGATGCGGCGATCCGCTTCCGCCTGATCCATCTGCAGCTGTGCGCCTACGTTGCGGCCCACATCCACATCGGCGATATCGATGGAAAGGATTTCAAACGCGGTGCCCGCGTCCAGACCCTTGCACAGCACGGTATGGCTGATGCGATCCGGATTTTCCAGCACCTCGCTGTGGGTGAGGGAGGAACCGATCGTGGTAACGATGCCCTCGCCGACGCGCGCGATGATGGTTTCTTCACCGGCGCCGCCCACCAGACGATCGATGTTCGCGCGCACGGTTACGCGCGCCTTGGCGCGCAGTTCGATGCCGTTCTTTGCGATGGCGGCGACCACCGGCGTTTCGATTACCTTCGGGTTGACGGACATCTTCACGGCTTCCAGCACGTTTCGACCCGCCAGATCGATGGCGCGGCTCTGTTCAAATTCCAGCGGAATCTGCGCCGACTGCGCCGCGATCAGCGCGTCTACAACGCGATCCACACTGCCGCCCGCCAGCAGATGCGCTTCCAACTCGTTCATGCTCACCTTGATGCCCGCCTTGGTGGCCTTGATCATCGGAAGTACGATGCGGCTGGGGTTGATGCGGCGAAGGCGCATGCCCACCATGGTAAAGATGGAAATATGTACGCCCGATGCGGATGCGGAAATCCACAGCCCCACCGGAAAGAAGGTGAAGAACAGAATCACCAGCACGATAATCGCAATGAGCAGCAAAATGGTAATCAGGGTTTGAGAAATCATAGCATAATCCTCCTGTTTTTCGTTTTATTCAACCGCTTATTTCGCGGACTTGACCACAATTCGATTGCCCGCCGCATACACCACCGCGACATCGGCGTTCGCATCCACAAATTCGCCCTCGGTGATCACGCTGACGCGCCTGCCTTCGATCACCGCTATGCCGCTGGGACGAAGCGGCGTTTCCGTGCGCCCCGTTTTGCCCAGCAGGCCTGCATTCTCATCGCTTTTCTGCACCGCAACGTCGTGCAGCACCAGCCGCGATTTGGCAAACCGCCCCTTCGACGCGGTATGCACGCATATCGCCAGCGCGACGCCCAGCAGCGCAAGCTCACACCCCGCCAGAATCAGCGTCTGCACGGCGCTTCCGCCCATGGCGATCAGCCCGACCGCCGATAGCACGACGCCAGATATGCCCGCGATGCCAAAGCCCGGAATGTACATTTCAACGATTAACAGTATCATGCCGACGATCATCGCGATCAGCGCCAGCACATGTCCCGAAATCAATGCGCCCATCGAAGCCCCTCCTTCATATTATAATGCGCCCGTTTTTTCAAACGGCGCGTTGGTCTTTTCCTGCTCCAGTATCTTCGCGTCCACCAGCGTTCGATAGAACCGGTGGTACAGCCAGTTGTACAAAAAGCCTTCGCGCCCATCCAGAAAGCCCAGCCGGAAGATATAATTGTAGATAAACAGCATCCAGCAGCGCCAGAACTTCGGCAGCTTATAATAGAAGCCGAATTTCTTTTTCCGCACGGCGGACAGCGCCGCATCGTGCCCGTCGTCGATCACATGCTTGCCCTGCGCAAATTCGATGTAATCCTGCATCTCCCGCGTGGCGTACCAGTTCAGCTTACAGATGTAATCGTTCAGGTTCTTAAAATCATAGTGGATAAACCGATGTTTTGCGCAAACCGCCCCGCCCTCGGACAGCACGGTGCGCTCATCCATGCGCCGATCCTCGATGCGCCCGATTCCGGTCCTGAACAGCATCAGCTTGCGCTTGTTGCGGCAGCCGTGGCGCATGCATCTGCCCATGAAGTAGAGCCATGCCTCCATCACCACGCCGTTTACATCGTCCCCGTCGTGCGCCGCCATGATCGCTTCCAGCTCGCGGCACAGTTCGGGCGTAAAGCGTTCGTCCGCATCGATGCGCAGCGTCCATTTCGATCGAATATCGCAATTGTCGATCGCCCAGTTGAACTGGCGCGCATAGTTTTCAAATTCGTGCAGATAGACCTCCGCGCCCAGCGATTGCGCGATCTGCGCCGTCTGATCGGCGCTCAGGCTGTCCACCACCACGCAGCGCTCCGCAAAGCCCGCGAGGGATTTCAGGCAGTCCGCAATATTCTTTTCTTCGTTTCGCGTAAGTATAATCGCCGTCACGCTCGCCATTTATGCATCTCCCGCATCGATGTATTTGTATATCTGCCATCATTATACATGGAATCCGCCGGTTGCGCAAGCCGTATTTGATCAAACGCAGCGGTTGAGATTTTCCACAAAGGGTTGACAGGCGTTCCTTTCGATCCTTATAATCAATATAAATCTATACGAATCGAGGCATTGCCATATGTATCTCTGCGCTGGCGGGCTGTGCCCGCTTCCAGTAGCTACCGCGCTGGCTCGCGGCGGTCGGTCAGAATGACCGCCGCAAAGCGACGTTTTTCTGCCCATAAGTTCAAGGCAGAAAAACTATGTTGGTACAGCGATCAATGGGCTTCTCTCCCTCAGTCAAAACCTGTGGTTTTGACAGCTCCCCCATCAGGTGGAGCCAAAAGAACGGCGTAACCCTTGCCTTCCTCTGATGAGGAAGGTGCCGGCGCTGCCGGCGGAAGGAGAGAACTACATAAGTTTTGATGCCTTGAATTAATGGGCATCAAAACGTGGATTTGTAGAAAGCCCGAATCGAATAGAACCACAGAATCCATGTCCCTTGAACTTATGGGGACATGGATTCGTCATTTCTGGCGCGGCAGCAGCTGGAAACCGGCACTGCCGGCAACACGGCAGTTACCGGAAGCGGGCTCAGCCTGCAACCACAGAATCCACGACCCTTAAATCTATGGGGTCGTGGATTCGTCCTTTTTGATCGCGGCAGCAGATGCAAGCGGGCTCAGCCCGCCCCGAAGTTCGCCGGGCGCGCAGCCCATGATTCTTTTGAAGGCGTTGGAGAAATGGCTGGCGTCGTAGAAGCCCACGCCGGTCGCGATTTCGGCGATGGGCATGGTGGTTGCCAGCAGCATATCCACCGCGCAGGCGATGCGATACCGGCAAAGGTACTGATGCAGCGTGCGTCCGGTATATCGCTTCATGATTCGGTTCAGATGATTTGGATGATACCCGAAAATCTGTCCGAGCCGTTTGTTGTCCAGCGCTTCGGCGTAATGCTCATGGATGTAGGCGATGATTCGATCGCCCTGTTCGGCGGACATGCCGTTATCCGAATCATACAGCACCACGCGCCGCCCGATGGACACGATGATTTCCGAAAGGATACTGCTGAGCTTTTCCGAAAAGAACAGCTTCTGCGTTTTGTATTCGCGCACCATCCGCAGAAGCGGCTCTTCGATCGATTGCATGTTGCCGATGATCACGGGTTTGTTCATGCGCGGAAAATCGGTAATTTCCACATCGGCGCGAATGCGGCTCGGATCGAACGTATCCGTGGGATCGGGCGGAATTGGCGTGGTATATTGCCGATCCGCCTGAATAAAATCAAAATTGCAGCCGAGCAGAATCAGCGGATCGTTGATTTCATCATCGCTTCGAATCAGATAATTCACGCCCGCCATCCACAGCATCGCCTGACCGCGGGACAGCGCGAATTCTTCCCCATCGATGTGCAGCGTTCCCTTGCCGGAATGCACATAGAATATGCGCGCATCGTAAGGCACAACGTTGCTGCACGCGGGATAAACCTCTCGAACGATGCGCAGATTCTGCACATAGCGCACAAACGGATGGATATCCGAAAAGCAAATGGACGTTTTTTTCATGTGATCCCCAAACCATTCCATTGGTAATTGCGGACAACCGCACGCGCGATTGTCCGCATTCTGTGATTCTATATTACATCAATTTGAATAGCTGGTCAAATGTTTTTACGCTGCCCGTTTCGGGATCCGTTTCCATTTCCATGATTCCCTGCATGGAAACGCTCCAGCGGCGCATGACCTCGCTTTGCGCCTTGTACGCCTCGCATGCCGCCAGATCATCGCATTCATAATAGCCGATCAATTCATCGCCGTTGTTCCAGATCGTATAATTGCGAATTCCGGCGGCGCGCAGTTCATCAATCATTTCCGGCCAGATTTCATCATGGCGGCGCACATATTCATCGCGCATATTCGGCATCAGCCGCGCCTTCCATATTCTGCGATCCATGTTCGTACCCGTCAGCCGCGCAGGATCTCGGCTTCAATGCCCAGGATTTCCGCGATCTTTGCGATGGTTTCGGCGTGATGGCCGACGCCCAGCGCGTAATGATGGGTCGGCCCCGCCATGACCCACTTTTTGATGAAATCGCGGGAATTCGGTTCGAAGAAGCCGCGGGTATTGGTGTTGCCGGTCGGCGGGATCGGGCCCTGCTTGGAATAGCCTTCGCCGATGACGAACTTGAATTTGTTATCGCCGGTCTGGGTGATGCCCAGCATGGTGATCGGGCCTTCCTTGATCTTGAATTCCACGGAAGCGCCGGAGCCGGGCTTGCCATGATACTTCTTCAGGCTGCGCAGCACGGGCTTGCCCTCCGCGATGGCGATATGATGCGGGCCATCGTGGCCGACAAAGATGAAATCTTCATCGAAATCGAAGGGATGGAATTCCGCGAAGCTGCCGCCGATATTCAGGCGATCCATGATGAACATGGCGATGCAGGTTTTGATATCGAATTCGCCGCACATCGGAATGCCCTGCGCGTTCAGAATGGAATTGCCCACGATGAACGAACTGACCATTTCCTGATGTTCGGAGCCGGGGCGGCCGTTATAATAGTAGGCAAGTCCCGTAAGATGGTATTTTTCAACGAACTTATCCAGCGTGACCGCCGCCTTCGCCGCCTTGTGCAGATCGGCGTCCGTCAGCTTCATGGTGATCGGATCGGAAACGGGATCCGGCATATCGAAATTATCGCGGATCAATTCGGTCTTTGCGGCGATTTCCGCATCGGTCACGGTGTCGCTCACCGCCAGCACATCATCTACCTCCAGCAGCGGCACATGTACGCCGAATGCGGCGGCAATCGCGGTGGGATCGGCATGCATATCATACATGGATTCCAGCACATGCCCCATCAGACCGAAGCGCGCGCCCTTCAGATCGTGCAGCACCTTCGCGATTTCGCACCATTCGGCGATTTCCGCATCCGCCTTCGGATCATCGTGCAGCACACCCAGAACGACGTCGTTTACCTTCTTGCCCATGCGAATCGCCACGCCGGTAAATTCCGGTACGGAGCAGATATTATCGTTTTCCAGCTGCCGACGGGTATTGGCGTGATCATAATCCATATGGCGCTTCGGCTGCAGCGCGATGAGCACCATCGGGATATCCATGCCGCGCACGATCGGCGCAAACACGGAGGAAGTGGCGTAGGTCAGCATATTGCAGAACAGTACGTCCAGCTTCGCGCCCTTCATCTTTTCCAGCGTTTCAAACGCCTTTTCATTCGTATCCACCATGCCGAAATCGATCACTTCCACTTCGTTGGCGACGACCTTTGCCTTCAGCTCCGCATGGAAGCCCATCAGCGTTTCTTCAAGACCCGGGAACTGATCCCAATACACGGGATGCGCCACGCCGAACATACCGATTCGCGCCGTTCTCGCATTCAAACGTTCAATCACTGTTTTGCACCTCTTCATTTATGTGTTTGGTAACCTCCGCGATCCCGCGGCAGACTTTTCGACCCTGTAGGAAATCAGATTTTGCGCTTGAGCGATCCGCCCTTGATGGCGTCGATGGATACGGATACGATCAGCACCAGACCGATGATGATATCCTGCCAGTACGCGCCGACGTTCAGAAGCGTCATGCCGTTTTGCAGAATCGCGATAACCATCGAACCCAGGAAGGTGCCGAAGATCGTGCCCTTGCCGCCCGTCAGCGCCGCGCCGCCCAGAATAACCGCCGAAAGCGCGGTCATATTGTAGGTCGCCGCCGCATTGGGCATGCCCGATCCGGTCTGCGCCGCCAGAATGATGCCCGCCACGCCTGCCATCAGGCCGTTCAGCAGGTAAATCTTAAAGCGCATGGCGTTTACCTTCACGCCCGCCAGGAAGCTGGCCTGCGGATTGCCGCCGATCATGTATACCTGCCGTCCGAAAACGGTATATTTGGAAATAATGTGGAAGATCACATAGGCGACCAGCATGATGATCAGCGCGAACGGGAAGCCGCCGATTCGACCGCGGCCGATGAACTGCAGCGGCGGGTTCGCGATGGTCAGGCTCATGCCGTTGGAAATCAGATATGCCACACCGCGCAGCGTCTGCATCGTGGCGATGGTGGTAATGAACGCGTTCAGCTTGAACACCGTTACCAGGAATCCGTTTACGCTGCCGCACGCCATGCCGGTGAGCAATCCCAGCACGATGATCAGCGGCCACGCGATTTCCGCGCGGCTCGCCACGGCGACCACCATGCCCACCACGGCGACCTGCGAACCGATGGAAATATCCATCATACCGGCAATATTGACGAACGTTACCGAACAGCACACGCAGCCGATGATCGCGGCGTACATGCCGATGTTCAGGAAATTCTTCACGCTGAGGAAGTACGGCGATGTGAGCGAGAAGAACACGATCAGCGCAATCAGCGCGCCGATTACGGTAAACAGGCTGGTTATGGAGCCCAGCTTATCCTTAATGCTGCTTTTCCCCTGCATTTCTGCCTTCTGTGCCATCTCTTTAACCTCCAATCGCGAGTTCAACTACACGTTCCTGCGTGGCTTCCGATCCTTCGAGGAAGCCGGAAACCCGCCCTTCAAACATCACCATGATTCGATCCGAAATCGCAAGCAGTTCGGGCATTTCCGATGTAATGATAATTACGCACTTGCCCTGCGCGCACAGATCGTTCAGAATGCGATAAATTTCCGCCTTCGCGCCCACATCGATGCCGCGCGTCGGTTCGTTGAGAATGAACACATCCGGAGAAAGCTCCAGCCATTTGGCGAGCACTACCTTCTGCTGGTTGCCGCCGGAGAGCGATTCTACCTTCGTGGTCGCCCGCGGGGTTTTGATGCGCAGCGCTTCGATCCATTTCTGGGCGCTCTGCATATCCCGCTTTGCGTTCAGAAAGAAGGGATGTTCCTTCGAATAGCGCGCGGATGCGGCGTTCACCATCACGCTCTGGTTCAGCACCAGTCCTTCGGTTTTGCGCTCCGCCGGAACGTACGCCACGCCATTGCGGATCGCGTCCATCGGCATGTTGATCTTCACCCTTTTTCCGTGAATGTATACATCGCCGCCGGTGATGATGTCCTGCCCGAACAGCGCCGCGCCGATTCTTTCGTGGCCGGAGCCCATCAGGCCGTAAATGCCGAATACCTCGCTCCGCCGCGTTTCAAAGGAGATTTCCTTCAGCGCGTCGGTGCTGAGCTTATCCACCCTGAATATGGTTTCGCCCACTTCGCACGCCGTCTTGGGATACATATCCTTCATTTCACGGCCGACCATGCGCGCAATCAGCTGATCGCGCGTGGTGGCTGCGATATCCAGTTCGCCGGTCACGCAGCCGTCGCGCAGCACCACCACACGGTTTGCCACGGCGAACAGCTCGTCCAGCTTGTGCGAAATATAGAGTATACCGATTCCGGATTCGCTCGCCCTGCGAATCAATCCGAAAAGGTATTCCGTTTCGATTTCATTCAGCGCGCTGGTGGGTTCATCCAGAATGATGATGCGCGCATCGGCGTTCAGCACCTTCGCGATTTCGATCAGCTGCTTCTGCGCCACGGTGCAGCTGCCGATCGTCATGCGCGGGTTCAGATGCAGACCCACGCTGGCCATGATCCTGGAGGATTCGGCATACATGGTTTTATAATCCACGAAGCCGCGCTTCAGGGGCAGCTTGCCCATAAAAATGTTTTCCGCAATGGAGATGGTGGGAACATAGTTCAGTTCCTGATGAATTACGCCGATTCCCGCTTCGGTGGCCTGCGCGGGCAATTCAAAATGCACCGGTTTGCCATTCATTCGGATTTCACCGGAATCGGGCTGATAAATGCCGGACAGAACCTTGATCAGCGTGGATTTGCCCGCGCCGTTTTCGCCCAGCAGCGCCACCACTTCGCCCTTGCGAAGGGTAAGCGCAACGTCAGTCAGCGCCTTAACGCCCGGAAACTGCTTGTTGATGCCGTGCGCCTCGATGAGGATATCGTTGTTCATGCCGCTTTGCATGGACTGATCTGACAAAATACTCACCTCTGTTTCTTTAGAAAGCCGTTTTGCACATCGGGTACGGTTTTTGACCGTACCCGATGAATGGTCAGATTAAATTAGATCAGATCCTTCCAGGGCAGATTATCGCGCGGATATTCTTCGGCGATGTTGTCCCAGGTAACGATGGTCATGTTGCAGGGATATACGCCTTCCAGCGTCACGCCGTCCTCCAGCGCGGTCTGGATCAGATCGCATACCTGTGCGCCGTAGCGTTCCGGATAGTTCGCGCAGGCGGCGAAGAAGGTGGTATCGCCTTCAACCGCGTACATCGCGTCAACGAAGGGAGAGCCGCAGTTGGAGGTCATGACGCGCACGTCCTGATCGCGTCCGGCGGTAACCGCAGCCGCGTATACGCCGGAACCTGCGTTTTCATTGATGGTGAATACGAAGATCTTGCCCGCATCGGGATGCGCGGTCAGGAAATCCGTGAAGCGCTGCTGCACGATCGCGGTATCGTTCTGGCCTTCGATTTCGACGACCTCGCCGATTTCAACGCCCGCCGCTTCGATCGCCACGGGGCTGTTGCGCACGCGCAGGTTCACTTCATCGCCGGAAGCGATCTGGGTAATCAGCACGCAGTAATCCATCTTGCCTTCCCAGTTTTCCTTCGTCCATTCGGCGACCCATTCGCCGTTGTAGGTGCCCATCTTGCCGCTGTCGATGCCGAAGAACGGCGCACCGGGCAGGCTGATGTCCACCGCCAGAACCGGAATGCCCGCTTCGGTCAGGATGTCCATAACGGACTGACCGACGGAAGCATCCACAACCATGTTCACGCAGAATTCGATATCATCGCGCAGCGCCAGAGCGGATGCGTTGCTGACGGCGGTCTGACCGTCGGCGTTGTTGTCGAAGTACACCAGATTCCAGCCGCGCTCCGCGCATGCGTCCTCAAAGCCCTTCTTGACGAGCTTGCCGAACACGCCCTTTTCATTGATGTTGCACAGGGCGATGGTGTGCGCTTCCGCGCTTGCGACGGACGCGATGCCCAGAATCAGGATCAGCGCCAGTACCAGAGTTGCAATTTTCTTCATGTGTCTACCTCCTCATATTTATCTCGATGCGGTCGCCCGCACAGTGATCCAGCGGTATTTTGCGGGGATAATTCCCAATCCGCGGTCGCGGATGTTTTTATCGTTATTCGCACGATGTATCCATATTGAGCGCTTCGCTG
Organism: uncultured Clostridia bacterium; assembly: GCA_934663625.1. Classification (GTDB taxonomy): domain Bacteria; phylum Bacillota; class Clostridia; order Christensenellales; family Aristaeellaceae; genus SFTH01. The sequence continues at coordinate 1,176 of CAKUKP010000011.1, read as the reverse complement.
CATTGTTTTTTCCGGTTTTTGGCGTGTTCGCCGATTGTACTGCTGCATTTTCGATTCGCAATGCAATCTTCGCACCAAAATGCACAGATCATCCCAACAATTCCATGTTATCACATTTTCCGGCTCACAAAAATGGATGAATCAAATGTATTCTTGTAAAAAACAAACATCTGCTGGAGCGCCCGTTCGTCATTTTACAGCACAACCGGCTGATCCCCAAGCGCCGCGCATGTCCAGCATATATTAATCAAGGCTATTGCATGTCTTCAAAAATAGTATCGTTGCGTTCTTTGGCGCTATTTTGAAAAACGCGCGATTGTTCTGTTCTTTGGCTCTCTGATGATATAACCCGGCGCCGCCGGCAACCGAGGGCGAAACGCAATAATCGCGACTCACAGAAGCGTATAATTCTTTTGGAAGTACATTAATAGCGACTAATAGAATTTATTTGATGCTTATAGCAGCAAGTCAACAGTGCAGACAGCCAGTAGCTGCCGCGCCAAACGCAGGGCGTTTGATCCCAGCAACTACCGTGTTGGTTTGATTGCGCCCATAAGTTCAAGGCGCAATCAAAATGACGTTTTTCTGCCCATAGATTCGAGGCAGAAAAACTGTGTTGGTGCAGCGATCTATGAGCTTCTCTCCCTCAGTCAAAACCTGTGGTTTTGACAGCTCCCCCATCAGGTGGAGCCAAGAGAGCTACGTAAGTTTTGAAATCTTGAATCTATGGATTTCAAAACGTGAATTAGAACTAAGTTCGAACAGAATAGAAACGCAGAAAGCATGTCCCTTGAACTTATGGGGACATGCTTTCGTCATTTACCTTATATCCCGGCTTACCTGAATATTATTATATAAAAGATGGTGTCCAAAAGAACTCCCTTGATCTTGATTATCGAACACCAAATGTCAAAAGCATGAAATTTGTCCCAGCCTGCCCACGGCCGCAACGTCAAATTAAGCAGTTGCTGCGAATATTACATATGCATTACCAAAAGGATTTTTGAGGGGAGTGGCGAATAAAGACACTGAGGTGATCTGTATGATGAAAGAAAGTTTTAGCAGCATAAGAGACACGAGGCAGCAATCACAGGTGAGGCATGATTTATATGAAATAATAGCCATGACAATCGCAGCAGTGATCGGGAATTGCGACGGGTGGGATGAAATCGAGGA
>CAKUKP010000010.1 GCA_934663625.1 uncultured Clostridia bacterium | reverse complement strand
TGCGAGGGCGCTGCTAGTATTCTAGGGCTTTGCCCGCATATGAAAAACCACCGGCTACGCCGGTGGATGATTATTCTTACCTTATTCTATTCTATGCGACTTACAGCACCTTTTCCAGGAAGCTGATCAGGCGCGGGCTTTCCGGATGGTTGAACAGCTCCTTCGAGGGTTTATCTTCCTCGATTTTGCCGCCGTCCAGGAACAGCGTGCGGCCGCTGACCTCGCGCGCGAAGCGCATTTCATGGGTCACGACGATCATCGTCATGCCATCCTCGGCGAGCGCCTTCATTACCGAAAGGACTTCGCCGATCATTTCCGGATCGAGCGCGCTGGTCGGTTCATCGAAGAGCATGACCTCCGGATTCATCATCAGCGCACGCACGATGGCGATGCGCTGCTTCTGGCCGCCGGAAAGCTGGCTGGGGTAGGCGAGCAGCTTATCATACAGGCCGACGCGCTTCAGAAGCTGCGCCGCCTTTTCCTCGGCTTCTTCCTTCGGCATTTTCAAAATGCGCATCGGCGCGACGACCAGATTGCGCTGCACATTCATATTTTCAAACAGATTGAACTGCTGAAACACCATGCCCATCTTCTGGCGCAGGCGATCCACATCCGCGCCCTTGCCGCAGATATCCGTTCCATCCACCAGCACCTGCCCCGAAGTGGGCGTTTCCAGCAAATTCAGGCAGCGCAAAAACGTGCTCTTTCCGCCGCCGGAGGGGCCGATGATGCTCACGACCTCGCCTGCCGCAAAGCTGGTGGAGATATCATTCAGCACGCGCACCGCGCCGAAGCGCTTGGTCAGGTTTCGCACCTCGATCATGCTATTTCTTTCTGCCATAGGACATTCTCCTTTCCATCAGCGCAATCAGCCGCCCGCCCAGGAAGGTCAGCAGGAAATAGATGATCGCGACCACCGCCAGACATTCCAGGCTGCTGTAGGTCTTGGCGATGATGCCCTTCGCGCGGAACATCAGATCCGCAATGCTGATGACCGAAACGATCGATGATTCCTTGATGATGGTTACGAATTCATTGCCCAGCGCGGGCAGAATGTTGCGCACGGCCTGCGGCAGGATCACCAGCGTCATGGCCTCGCGATGATGAAAGCCCAAGCTGCGCGCCGCTTCCATCTGCCCCACATCCACCGCCTGAATGCCCGAACGGATGATTTCCGCCACGTAGGCGCAGCTGTTCAGGCTCATCGCCACCACGCCCGCCGCAAAGCGATCGAAATCGGGGATGAAGCTGATCTTCGGGAAGGTTACGCCGATCATCGGCAGGCCGTAGAAGATGAACATCAGCTGCACCATCAGCGGCGTGCCGCGGAAGAATTCGATGTACGCCGTCGCCAGCCATTTCAGCGGTTTGAATTTGCTCATGCGCGCCATCGCCATCAGCACGCCCAGAATCGTGCCGAACAGAACGGTGAATACGGAAATGATCAGCGTGTTGCTGACGCCTTCCAGAAAAAAGCGGTAGTAACGAACCACCAGATCCTTCATCGTGATTAAAAACTGCATCGGTTTCTCCTTTTATACATGCGGACGCCGCGCGCGCCAAAGCATTCGGAAACCGGAAAGCCGCATATGCAGCCTTCCGGTTTTAATTCTATCAATTCAGATGGATTCGCCGCTTATTCCGCCGCTTCACCGCTCCAGATCGCATTGTATTCGTTGAACTTTTCCAGATAGGAGCCATCCTCGACCACGCGATCGATCACGGTGTTGACCACTTCGAGCAGATCTTCGTTGCCCTTCGCGATCACGCACGCCTTGCCGAAGGTCGCCACATCATCGGAGAAGGTGAAGTTCGCGGCTTCCAGCTTATCATTGCTGGCAACCATGCCCATGCCGACCGCGTAATCGCACACGAAGCCGACGATATTGCCATTCACAACTTCCATCGCCAGCGACGGATAGGTGTCCAGTTCGAACAGCTCAGAATCCGGCAGCGCCGCTTCGATCAGCTGGGACTGGATCGTGCCCATCTGCGCGCCGACCTTCAGGCCCGCCAGCGATTCAACGGTGGTATATTTATCCGCATCGCCCTTCTGCACGATCAGCAGCTGCTGGCTCTTTTCATATTCATGGGAAAAATCGATCACCTTCGCGCGCTCTTCATTCACGGTGAACGCCGCGATGCCGATATCCACCATGCCGGTCTTGACCGCATCGATGATGCCGTCGAACGCCATATCCGTTACCTGAAGCTCTACGCCCAGCTCCGCGGCAATCTGCTCCGCCAGCCATACATCACAGCCGATGGGGTTCGCATTATCATCCAGGAATTCATAGGGGCCGTAGGTCGCTTCCGTACCCATCACCAGCACGCCCTTTTCCTTGATCGTATCCACAATGCCCTCGGCGGAAGCCGCCGCGCAGCACATCAGGCAAAGGCAGAGCATCAACGCAAAAATCTTTTTCATTGTTTTTTCCTCCCGAAGTATGTTCATTCAAATTTCGTGTATAATTATACGCGCATTTATTTTCCTGTCAATAGTTATACATGTAAACTTTTTGGATTATTTCAGTTCAGGGGTCAGCGCCGCCAGACGGCGCATCGCCTCGGCGAGCTTTTCCGGTTCGACCGTGCAGGCGATGCGGAAATGCCCCGCGCCCGCCTGTCCAAACGCGCTGCCGGGGGAAACCAGCAGATGCGCCTTTTCCAGCAGCCAGGCGCAGAACGCGCGATCATCCATGCCGGTTTTCGAAATACCGGGGAAGAGATAGAACGTGCCGCGCGGCCGCAGCAGCGTAAGATACGGAATCTTTTCGATGCAATCGGATGCATAAAATACGCGGTCGCGGTATTTGGTGATGTAGGCTTCGGCGATTTCATCGCGCAGGGAGAGCGCCCGAATCGCCGCGCGCTGGGAAATCGAGGGCGCGGAATAGGTCAGCGCATCGTTGACCGCCTTGAATACATGGATCAGATCCGGATGCGCGATGATGTAGCCCACGCGCCAGCCGGTCATCATGAAATTCTTGGAAAAGCTGTTCAGCGTCACCGTGCGATCCGCCGCGCCGGGCAGCGTGCGCATGGGGATGAATTCGCCATCGTAGAGATAGCGCGTATAGATTTCATCGGCGAGGATCAGAAGATCATATTCCTCCGCCAGCCTCACGATCATGCGCAGCGTATCCAGATCATACGCCGCGCCGGTGGGGTTGCAGGGGGTGTTTACGATCATCGCGCGCGTTTTCGGCGTGATCGCGCGGCGAATCGCATCCTCGTGCGGGCGATAGCCGTCGGCCTCGCGCGTGATCACCTCTACCGCGCGCCCGCCCGCCAGCGCCGCCTGCGATGCATAATCGGCAAAATACGGGCCGAACACGATCACCTCGTCGTCGGGGTTCAGAATGCCCATCAGCGCCTGCGACATGCCGATGCAGCTGGAGGTCGTCACCAGCACTTCATCCTCCGAAACATCCTGACCGAAATCCTCCTTCCACGCGCGGCGGATGGCGGAAATCAGCTCCGGATCGCCCTTGGGATCGCCGTAATGGGTGTAGCCCGCGCAGGCGTCGGCATACGCCGCATCGATGATTCGCCGGTCCGTGGTAAAATCCGTATCGCCGATGCTCAGATCAATCACATCGGGATAGCGCTTCAGCGCTTCCGTATCCAGCGAAAGCCCGCCCGAATAATGCCGGAACCGTTCGGCAATGTATTTACGCATCATTTTTCTTCCCCCTTTACATATGGAACGACCGTGCTGCCGTTGGGAATTACATAGATCTTTTTGCCCGCCGGCTGCGCGCATCGCATCAGCGATTCCACATCGGAAAACGCCTTTAATCCCATCGGCGCAACGGTTTCCGGCGCGACCGACGTGAGCATCAATATATTGTAGCGCTTCGCCTGTTCGCAGTTCAGCAGAAAGATGTAGCCCGGCACCGTGAAATGCGCCCGCAGGCGCGCTTCCATCGTTCCCGCCGTCCAATCGCGAATCCAATCGAAGTATTCCGCCGGTCCGCCGCCCTCGCGCGCTTCGATCAGCAATACCAGCGTGCCGCCCGGCTTCAGGCAAAATTCGATGTTATCGATCGTCTTGGTGCCCTGATAAAGCGACATATCCTTCGGATAGCCGCCGCAGCTGGCGATGATCATATCCGCGCGCTCCGGCACATCCACGCGGTAGATGCGATCCACCGCTTCGCACGCGCACTGCCACGATTTCAGATAATGCCCAGCGTAGATTTCCGCCAGCTGCATTTCGGCGTTCATCACCAGATTTACCATGTACAGATTCCGCACCATGCCCGCCGCTTCGCACATATCATCGTTCAGCGGATTATCCACCGTTTTGCCGTTTCCAATGCGCGGATTGCTGCGCAGGCAGGCGGGATCCAGCGCGAACGCATGGTTATGACAGATGGTTTCCATCGCGCTCACGCCGGGCAGAATGCTCTTGCGCCCGCCGCCGAAGCCCGCCATCACATGATGCGTGCACGCGCCGAGACAGATCACCTTATCCGCATGCGCCGCGATCGGATTGATGCGCACCGGCGTGCCGAGGGAGGTTACGCCGATTTCCACCAGATCATCCGCCAGACAATCGTGGTTCACAATGCGGATTCGATCGTATATCGCGTCCGTCGTCAGCGTGCGCAGATCGCGTTCGCCGCCGCCGATGTGCGTTCCGTTCGCCACCAGAATCGTGATCTGCGCATCCGGCACGCCCGCGCGGTTCAGATAATCCACCAGCGGCGGAATCACCCGATCCTGCCGCATCCAGAAGCGCGACATATCGCTGATGATCAGGCAGACGCGGTCGTTCGGCGAAAGCCAGTCCTTCAGCGCGGGCGCGTTCACCGGCGCGTTCAGCGCCGCATCCAGCGCCGCGGGAATATCCCCAATGGGCAAAACGCGGTTTCCGTGCAGCTCGCCCAGCACGCAGCGCTCGTCCAGCGGGATTTCCACCGTGCCGTCGCCGTATCGGAATGTATATTCTTTCATCGTCATCCCCTCTTCAGGCGCAAAATTATTCAAATTATGCGCGCAATTTTAGCACCGTAAACCCCGCTTGTCAAGCAGAATCAACGTCTGCATGCGTAAAGAATTCCGGCAAATATGCATTCATGATTATGCAGATAAAATTGTCGAACGGCGTCGATTCAGATGCATCGTAAAATGTGAAAAAAGTATTTCAAATGCCTTGCAAATATATGCCAGTTATGATATAATTACAGCAGATTGGAGGTATGGTATATGAAACAGCGGATTTTGAAGGTATTGATCAGCCTGGTGCTGATTTGCTCGATGGCAATAATTCCCATTGCCGCGCAGGCTTCGGAACCCGTATATGTTCTGACCGTTACCGCTGATTATGCACGTATGCGCGATCAACCGGTACATGATGCAAACATCATCGGCACACTGCGCGTGGGGACGAAGGTGTTGTACCTGGGCGACGGCGGAAACATGCAGTGCAAGGTTGTCACCGCCGATGGCACGTATGGTTACGTATACCGCGGTTATCTGCGCGTATACGGCGCATTTTCCAGGAACCGCATCGGCTATAACACCGCCGATGCCGCCCTGTATCTGCGCGATGGCGAACATCTCTCGCGGGTAGCAACGCTGCCCGCAGGGCAGTTTGTATATCTGCTGAAGCTGAACGGAAATTGGGCGTATGTACGCCTGATGAACGGCAGAACCTGCTATATGCAGCTGAATACGCTGGCCAAGCTGCCGTAGGAAACCAATTCTCTTATTCATGTGAAGGCTCCGGAATCGTATGGTTCCGGAGCCTTCGCGCGTTTCGGAGCAATCCAACGGAATAGGATACAGGATAGTGTACAGGATAACGACCAGGATAACGATCAAGATACTCGCGACTGAACTGTTTGAACGGTTCTATGAAAGATTTTTGCGGTTTTCTGCAAAAATCTTTCATAACGAAGGTTGTAAAATGCCGCCGCACGGGATATAATGATCACAGGTAGAATCTATTGAAGATATTTGCAATTTTCTGCGGAAATCTTCATTGGGAGGTGCAATCGATGCAGATTCGGCGCGATCATTATCTGAATACGCTGATCCGGAAAAAGCAGAACGGATTGATCAAGGTTGTCACCGGCATGCGGCGATGCGGAAAATCGTATCTGCTGTTCAATCTTTTCAAGGAACACCTGTGCTCGGAGGGGGTTGATGAAAATCACATCGTTGAAATCGCCTTCGATACCTTTGAAAACCGTAAGTTTCAGGATCCGGATGTATTCTATCCCTATTTAAAGGCACGCCTGCAAAACGACGGCGCAGTTTATTATGTGCTGCTGGACGAAGTGCAGCTGCTGGGTGAATTTGAATCGGTTCTGAACAGCCTGATCCGGATGCCCAACGTGGATGTATACGTAACCGGCAGCAACGCGCGCTTTCTTTCCCGCGACGTTATTACCGAATTTCGAGGGCGCGGCGATGAAGTGCATATGTATCCGCTCAGCTTTGCGGAATTCATGTCTGTCTATTCCGGCACAAAGCAGGATGGGTGGAACGAATACATGCTCTACGGGGGACTTCCGCTGATTTTCAATTTCTCCACTCCCGATCAGAAGATCATGTTCCTCAAAAATCTGTTTGAGGAAACCTATATATCCGATATCGTCGGCAGGCACAACATCCGCAACAGGACGGAGCTGGAGGAGCTTTTGAATATCCTGTCCTCCGCCATCGGTTCGCTGACGAATCCGGAAAAGCTGTCGGCGACCTTCAAATCGGTCAAGAAAAAGGACATCAGCAATGCGACCATCAAACGATATATCGATTATCTGTGCGATTCTTTCCTGATCGATCGGGCGATGCGCTATGATGTGAAGGGGAAAAAATACATTGATACGCCCGTGAAATACTATTTCACGGATATGGGGCTGCGAAACGCCCGATTGAATTTCAGGCAGCTGGAAGAAACGCACAGCATGGAAAATATCATCTTCAACGAACTGAAGATGCGCGGCTTCAATGTAGACGTAGGCGTGGTTACGCAGCACGCCGTCAACGAAAAGGGCAACAGCGTAAACCGCCAGTTGGAAATTGATTTCGTGTGCAATAAAGGCTCCAAGCGCTACTACATCCAATCCGCTTACGCGATTCCCACGCCGGAAAAGATGCAGCAGGAGCAGCGGTCGCTGATGCTGACCGGCGATTTCTTCAAACGGCTCATCATCACCCGTGATACGCCCGGCCCGTATTACAACGAATCCGGCGTGCTGATCATGAACGTCTATGATTTCCTGCTGAATGAAAACAGTCTGGACTACTAAGCGCAAATAAATATCAGAAACGGCAATACAAAACCCATCCCGCGGCGCGAACGCAATGTTCGCACGCCGCAGGATGGTCATTTTTATTCTACGCGGAACAGCGCGCCGCATTCATCGATGATGCTTTCAATGATCCGAATCTGCGCGGGGGAGAGCCTGCGCATTTTCTCCGACAGGATCAGCAGATCCTTATCGATGATATCGCCGGTCAGCAAATAATCGGTACTGACCTCCAGCGCGGCGGCGAGTTTCATCAGGTTTTCCGGACGCATCGCTCTTTTGCCCGCTTCGGCATACGAAATGAACTGCGCAGTTACATCTGCTTTTTCCGCGAGTGCTTCCTGCGTCAAACCCAGCTTTTTTCTGCGATCCATAATGCGCTGCCCGATTTCCTTCAGGCACTGCTCCGCGTCCGTCATCCTCTCACCTCTGCTTTGCTTGTTAAATTATATCCACAACAGAAGATATTATTAAGCGCGTACTGTTGACATAATTCAACAATACGACATATAATACATTCGTATTGAGAGGTAATGCGTATGAAAAACAAAACGGCATGTTTTACAGGACATCGAGAAATTCCAGAAGATCAATATAATACAATCGATGCATGTCTTACAAAAACAATTCGTCGCCTGATTGAAAACAATTATTGCTTCTTCTGCACCGGCGGCGCATTGGGGTTTGACACAATGGCGGCGCAGACTGTATTAAACCTAAAACAGTCCTATCCGCATATTCGATTGATTCTGGTACTGCCTTATCCTGAACAGGCGCACAAATGGGATATACAAAACCAAATAGTTTATGAACAGATCAAATTACATGCTGACCGCGTAATCTACACCGCACAGACGTATTACAGAGGTTGTATGCACATACGCAATCGCTTTCTTGTAGACAACAGCAGCATATGCATATGCTATCAAACTGAAGATCACGGCGGAACTGCTTATACAGTTCATTATGCTAAAAAGCACGGCCTGCCCATCATTAACATTGCTCAGAATATGGGAAACCGCCAGCTGACATAAGTTTCAGCTGACGGTCTTTGTTTCTCAACTTTAGATTTCATCGATGCTTCCATTTCCGTGCAGGATTCGGCTGAGGAGATAGCGCATTCGTTCCGTGCGGCGCAGACCCTGATAGAAGGACTGGTATGCGCGCCTTCCGCGTTCGATGGTGGCGGCGGACACCGGCTTTCCGGAATAGCGGCTGCGCGCGACCTCGGATACGAAGGCGATATAATCATCGTTCGGCAGCACGTTATGCACGCGCGCCGCAAACGCATCCGGCGTTTCGCCGCGCATGGGCATATTGCCGGTCTGCGCAAGCAGCGTGAGTATGCCGCGATACAGAATCAGCGAAGCGACCTGCGCGCTGCGGGTTTCACGGCACAGGTTCAGCGGATTCGTAGCCGCGAGGCGGCGGCGCGTCCACAGCACGATCGCCGCGATGATCAGCGCCAGCAGCAGTCCGCCCAGCACGAACCACAGCCAGGTATGGTTTGAATCATTTGAATTCGGCGCGTCCGGCGGATTGGGCGCATCGGGCGGATTTTCGCCGGAATTGGAATCCGGCGCATCGCCGCTGCCCGAATCGGGCGTGGGGGTGGGATTCTGATCCGCATCCCCGTGATCGGGCGTAGGCGTGGGCGCATCGCCCTCCGCGCCGCTGCCGATATCCGGCGTGGGTTCGGGCGTAGCATCGGGCGCGGAATCGGCGGTGCCGACGTCCGGCTCCTGCTGATTCTGTCCGTCCGCCAGCATATGATCATCGCCGTGATCGCCGCTTTCATCGCCCTGCGCGCTTTCATCGGAGGCCGCCTCCTGCGCGCGCGCGGTGGGATCGAACGCCGTCCAGCCGACGCCCTTCAAATAGACCTCGACCCATGCGTGCGCGTTTTCGCCGGTCAATACCGTTTCGCCCGCGGGCGCGCTATAGCCTTCGACGTATCGCGCGGGCAGGCCGGAAATGCGGCACAGCACCGCCATCGCGGAGGCGAAATAGCTGCAATAGCCCTGCTTTTCCTCAAACAGGAAATACGTGACGAAATCCTGATCGGGGTCGGGATAGCCCACGTTCAGTTCATAGCCGTAATTTTCGGCGAGGTAATTCTGGATGGCATACGCCTTCGCGGCGGGATTGGAATCATTCTGCGTAAGCTGCATCGCCAGCGCGTACACGCGCGAATCGATGCTATCCGGCAGGGCGGTATATTCCGCCAGCGCTTCCGAATACGCGGAATCATCCGCGCCCTCCGCCGCTGCGCACGCGCGAATCAGCGCCGCCGCATCCGCGGGCTGCATCGCCGTGACGGAATAGGTATCGCCCGTTTCCACGCGGCGCGTTAAAAACATTTCGCCGATGGTATTGTAATACACGGCGTTTTTCAGGTTCATCGAAAAATCCGTCATATGCGCGGGCACGAACAGCGTGCTGGTTCCCTCCGCGAGCATCGTGATTTCCGCATCGGCGCGATCAAAGCCATCCGATTTCAGATCCGAACCGAACACCGCGCTTCGGGTCGCGCGGCGCGTGGGATTGAAATACAGATAGCGGGATTTTTCCTGATTATCCTCCCATGAATTGCCGGTGTAGACGCTCTTGATCGATCCGCGCAGCAGCATCGGCGCATCCGCTGTAACGCGCATCACGGGATCGGGATTCGGCGTGGCCGGTCCGCCCAGTCGCACCACCGCGCGATCCGCCACCAGCGCGCCGTAATTATAGCCCTTTTCGTTGATCGTGAATTCGTATCGTTCTTCGGTAAAATGGGTGTAATCCGCCATCACATCGCGCATCCGCGCCGCCAGCGTTTCCAGCGGTTCCCAGGTGGGCTGCGTCGTGGGCGCAATGAGCAGCGCGATCACCGCGATCACCGCCGCCGCAATCGGCACCGCGGCGCGCGCGCCATCGCGGCCATCGCGGGGCAGCGCAAACGCCGCCGCACCGGAAATCATGCCGGGCAGCGCGGCCCACAGCGGAACATTATCGCCCGCCGCCAGCGAAAGGATCAGTGCGGCCGCTTCGATAAACACCGTGAGCGGCGCGCCCACGCCCTGCGGAAGCAGCATCGCAAATACGGCGCTCAGCAGCGCGGACGCGGATACGCACATCGCGGCGGCGACATCCGCGGGCACCTCCTGCGCGCCGGTCTGCACCGCGCCGGCGACCCATTGTGCAATTTGATTCGTGCGCCCGATCCACGGAACCGCGATCAGCGCGATCGCGCCGAACACCGCCGCAATCCGCCAACCGGCGCCGCGCCCGCCGACCCATGCGATCAGCGCCGCCGCCAGCGCGGGCAGATAAGCCGCGATCCAGTGAACCTCCAATCCAATCGCCAGCGCCGCCGTATAAATGGCGCAGCCCGCCATCGCGGCGGCGATCAGATAGGGATAGACCGCACGAAAAACGCGGTTCATTCTATCCATCGTTTCTAACCTTTTCAGCTTTGCTTTTCATCGGTATTTTCCAGCTGCCAGGGATCGATCTGCATAACGATCGCGCCCGCCAGCTTCAACATTTCCAGCATTTCCAGCGTTTCTCCGCGCGGCGCATCGGTAATGAAAAACAGCTTTACCATCACGCCCAGCCGGAGCATCCGCAGCGCGATATCCGCGATGCGCGTGGATAAATCCGAGGTCGCCAGCACCACGCCGCCCGTGCGCTGCAGGCGCTGGGTCATCTGCAAAAGCACCTGTTCATAGGAATAGGGGCTATCGAACGCCACGCGCGTGAGCGCATCGCGAAACGCGGCAAGATCGGCGGCGTTCTTTCCGGAAAGCTCCTGCGGCTGCGCGCACACCAGCGGCATCCGCACCGGATATTGATTGTTCAGCTGCGCCTGCGCCGCGCCCAGACAGGCTTCGCAAATGCCGTCCTCCAGCGCCAGCCGCTGATCGCGCAGCGCCGTGATCTGCGTAAGATCGGGCAGAATCAGCGTATCGGGGCGCGCGCTGTTTTCAAACGTGCGCACGATCAATTCCCGCTTGCGCAGGGAAAGCTTCCAATGAATCTTTTTCAGTTCATCGCCATCCTGCCATTTGCGGATATCGGAGGGCGAAGCATTATCCTCGGTCGCGCGGGAGGCAAATTCCGCGCCCGTATCGGACGCTCTCAGCCGCAGGCAATCGGTTTGCATGGCGCGGGGGGCGACCTCCACGCGCATCAGGCGCTTGCCCGATTTGCGCGTGATGCGCACCAGCCCGAACAGATCCAGCGCCGATACCGAAACCACGCCCACATCATAATTGCCGCGATGCGGACAGCGCACCACGTTGCGAAACGTGCTCCTTGCAAAGGGGCGCGCGCGCAGCGAAATTTCCTGATACCCGCCGTTTCCGCCGGGTACGTTCAGCAAAAGGCGCACATCGCTGACGGGCAGCGGGCAGGTATGCCGCGCGGTCAGGATCGTCATCAGCCGATCGCCGCGCACGGCGCGCGGGCGCACGCCCTTCATGGTAACATCGAGGGTCAGGATCGTCCATACCGCCGAGGCGAGCGCATACAGAAGCATCAGCATAAGCAGCGCCAGCAGCGCATAATACACCGCCTTGCCCGTGGCGAGCGCCGCGCCCGCCAGCGCGACCATCGAAGCGCACAGCCCGATCAGGCGCATATTCATTTCACCTTCACCGGCACCGCCACCGCACCCATCACGCCCTGCAATACGCGTTCGGCGGTCATATTGCGCATACTGGCTTCGGGGGACAGCACCATGCGGTGCGCCAGTACCGGCGCCGCCATGCGCTGCACATCCTCCGGAATTACATAATCGCGGCCGTCCAGCAGCGCGCACGCCTGTGAAGCGCGCAGAAGCGATATCGCCGCGCGGGTGGATATGCCCAGCTGCAGCGCGCTGTTCCGGCGCGAAGCGGCGGCGATGTTGGCGATGTAGGCGCGCACCTCGCGCGAGGTGTGTACGCCCTCGACCTCCTGCTGCAGGCGCAGTATATCGCCGCTCGTGCAGATCGGGCGCAGATCATCCATCGGCTTTTTGCCGGACGTATAGCGCTCCAGAATATCGGCTTCTTCCTCAGCGTTGGGATAGCCGATGGAAATGCGCATGAAGAATCGATCCAGCTGCGCCTCCGGCAGCGGATAGGTGCCCATGAAATCCACGGGGTTCTGCGTCGCCAGCACGATGAACGGCTGCGGCATGGGATAGGTGTTTCCATCCACGGAAACCTGTCCTTCCTCCATGACCTCCAGCAGCGCGGACTGCGTCTTGGGCGAGGTACGGTTGATTTCATCCGCCAGCACGATCTGGCTCATGATCATGCCGGGGCGGTATTCCAGTTCGCCCGTTTTGAAATTGGCGATGGAAAAGCCCGTGATATCGGAGGGGGTGATATCGGGCGTGAACTGAATGCGCCGGAACGAACAATCCAGCGAGCGCGCAATGGCGCTCGCCAGCGTGGTTTTGCCCACGCCCGGCACATCTTCGATCAATACATGGCCGCGGCACAGGATGGCGATCATCATCAGTTCGATGGCGCTTTCCTTGCCCACGATCACGCTGCCCACATTTTTCGTAAGTAACTGCGCAAAGCGCTGTGTAACCTGCATATCGGTATCTCCTTTAAACGGCTTTCTTCCGACTGTATATTTCCTTTGGACTTTAGACGGCGGAGCGGACGCAAATTGTTCCTGCCGCTCCAATAATCATCCAATGGTAGTATAACGTTTTTGCGGAGGAAAAACAATAAAAACGCCACAGCCAGCCGGTTTTGTGCTATAATATTCACTGGAAAGTCATGATTTTGTACGGAGGGCGAACCCATGCGGCATCTGATCGATCCTGAAACCATGCGCGATTGTGAGCGCGCCTATTTTGCAGGCGGCGCGGATACTTCCATCGAAGCAATGGAGCGCGCGGCGTGCGCGCTGGCGGACTGCGCCATGGAATACTTCGGCGAAATCCGCGAAAACGTGATCGCGGTATGCGGAACCGGCGGCAACGGCGGGGACGGCTACGCCTGCGCGCGCATACTGAAATCGCGCGGGTACGATGTATCCGTTCTGCCCATCGCGCCGCCGAAATCCGCGGACGCGATCGAAAACGCCCGCCGCGCGCGCGAAGCGAACGTTCCATTTCTGGACGCGGCTTCCGATGCGGATGCGGCGCTCTGGATCGACTGCATCTATGGAACCGGCCTTTCCCGCGTACCGGAGGGGAACGCGGCGCGGATCATCCGCCATATGAACGCAAGCCGCGGGCGCGTGCTCGCCTGCGATATTCCCTCCGGACTGAACGGGCGCACCGGCGCGGCGTGCGATCCCTGCGTGCGCGCGGACATGACCGCAACCCTGCAGCGCATCAAAACCGGCCTCGTTTTGCAGGACGGACTGGACGTGTGCGGTGAAATCATCGTGCGCGATATCGGTTTTCCCGATTCGATCTTTCCGCAGGACGCGCCCGACCTGATCGAGCCGCGCGATCTGCATTCGCTGTTTGCGCCGCGGCGGCGAAATCTGCACAAAGGCGGCTGCGGCCATCTGCTGATCATCGCGGGATCGATGGGCATGGCGGGCGCTGCGGCGCTGTGCGCGCGCGCCGCGCTGCGCACCGGCGCGGGGCTTGTGACCATCGCGTGCCCTGTCGAAATCATGCCAATCTTACAGACGCTCGCGCCCTGCGCGATGTGCATACCGCTGAGTGCGGAAAACGTATGCGCCGCGCTGACCGGCAAGACCGCCGTTTCCATCGGCTGCGGGCTTACGCGCGCGTTCGATCCCGAAATTCTGCGGATCGTTCTGGAATCCGGTCTGCCCGCCGCCATCGATGCGGACGCGCTGAACGTATTATCGATGCATCCGGAGCTTTCCGCGCTGCTGCGGCCGCACCACGTGCTCACGCCGCACCCCGGCGAGGCGGCGAGGCTGCTGGGGCATCCCTGTGCTGATCCCGTATCGGACGCACGCGAACTTGCCGGCCGCGGCTGCTGCGCGGTGCTGAAGGGCGCGAGCCGCGCGATCGCCGATGCGGCGGGCGCATACGTCAGCGCATCCGGCTCCTGCTGCATGGCGCGCGGCGGTTCGGGCGACGTATATACCGGCATCCTCGGCGCGCTGTTGGCGGAGCGCGCCGATCGAACGATTCTGCAAACCGCCGCCGCGGCGTGCGAGCTGCACGGCCTGTGCGGCGAAGCCGCCGAGCGCAAATACGGGCGGCGTGCGGCAAATTCCGCCGATCTGATTGAATTTCTGCCGGAGGTATGCAGGGAATATGCCGATTGAACCCATCATCAGCCAGATGCGGCGCGCAATCTGCGCACATCTGCCGGCGGGCGCATTTCTAAAGCGCGATCGCGGCGGCGCGCTGCTGGTCACGAACGCGAAGATCATCGATCCCGATTTTGCAGCCGTACCGGGCTTTTCGGCGGAGGCGCGCGGCAATCTGATCGCGCTCACGCCGGAGGATCGCTGGATATACGCCTTTGAGCGCGATCACGCGCCCGTCGGGCATCTGAGTGCAAGCCTTGCCCGCTTTCGGGGACAGGTGCCCGCGCGCGCGGCGATCGATCTGTTCGTGCGCGGATTGAAGCTTTCCGAAAGCCGCCCGACGGACGGCGAAATCGCGGATTTTGACCGCGCCGTGCGCCAGATGGCGGCGGTTTCGCTGCGCATCGGCGAGGGCGGCGGAATTTATGCGCTGGCGGTACTGGACGAAATGCTGAATCTGTGCTAGAATAGCATCAAATTCATATTGAATCCGGAGGTTTTATTCATGAAACTGAAATACATCGCGCATTCCTGCTTCAAATTTACCTATGACGACGGCACCGTGCTGATCACCGATCCCTACGATGAAACCGTGCCCTATCCGCCCTGCACCGAGACCTGCGACGCGGCGCTGATCAGCCATGATCATTTCGACCACAACCACGTGCAATCGCTGAGCGGCCATTTTGAAACCATCATGACGGCGGGCAGCTTCAAGGTGGGCGATCTGCGCATCACCGCCACGCAATCCTTCCACGATCCGGAGCAGGGCGCGCTGCGCGGCAAAAACCTGATGTTCCGCATCGACGGCGAAGGGCTTTCCATCGCGCACATCGGCGATCTGGGTCACATCCCGAACAAGCATCAGATGGAAGCGCTGGCGGATCTGGACGTGCTGCTTCTGCCCGTCGGCGGCCATTTCACCATCGATACCCGGCAGGCGGAGGAGATCATCCGCGAACTGAAGCCGCGCGTCGCCATCGCGATGCACTTCAAGACCGACGCGATCGCCGATTGGCCGATCAGCACCGAAGAACAGTTTGAACGCGATATGCACGCCGTGCGCATGCCGCGCGAAATCGAAATCACCCACGATAACGTGGGCAGCCTGCCGAAGACGATCATCATGGCCTACAAATAAGGGGATGAAATTATGAAGAGCAATATCACGCGCGATCAGGCGTATGATCTTCTGCGCAAATACAATCAGGATCATTTCCACATCCAGCACGGGCTGACCGTGGAAGCCGCGATGCGCCGCTACGCCGAAAAGCTGGGCTATGGCGCGGACGCGGATTTCTGGGGCATCGTGGGACTTCTGCACGATATCGATTTTGAACTGTACCCGCAGCAGCATTGCCAAAAGGCGCCGGAGTTGCTGCGCGAAGCGGGCGTGGGCGAGGACATGATCCACGCCATCATCAGCCACGGCTACGGCCGCTGTTCGGACGCGAAGCCGGAACATGAAATGGAAAAGGTGCTCTACGCCGTGGACGAACTGACCGGCTTAATCGGCGCGGCGGCGCTGATGCGCCCCAGCAAATCCATTCAGGATATGGAACTTTCCAGCCTGAAGAAGAAATTCAAGGATAAGAAATTCGCCGCGGGCTGTTCCCGCGATGTAATCCGCGAGGGCGCGGAAATGCTCGGCTGGGAGCTGGATCGGCTGCTCGCCGATACCATCGAAATCATGCGCCCCGACGAAGCAGGGGTTCACGAAATCGTCGCGGCACTGTGAGCGGAAGCCGATACTGTCAGCTGTAATTCGAGATGTACGTTATCTCTCCTTCCGTCAGCCTTTGGCTGACACCTTCCTCGTCAGAGGAAGGCAAGGATTACGACCGTTCGTTCCTCGGCTCCACCTGATGGTACGCACCGAAGACCCTGCTGTGCAGGGTTTCGGCAGCGCGCCGGACGAATCCAAAGGATTCGTGGCGGCTGGTCGCGCTTGCTGCAAGCAGAAGCGCGACTGCTAAAGGGAGCTGGCTGTGCGTCAGCACAGACTGAGGGAGAGAAGCCCGTTTCGCAGAACCAGCAGAACTCGATCGGTGCGTTATCTCTCCTTCCGTCAGCGACAAATGCCGCTGCCACCTTCCTCGTCAGAGGAAGGCAAGGATTACGACCGTTCGTTCCTCGGCTCCACCTGATGGGGGAGCTGTCGGCGCAGCCGACTGAGGGAGAGAAGCCCGTATCGCAGAACCAACAGAACTCGATCGGTGCGTTATCTCTCCTTCCGACAGCGACAAATGCCGCTGCCACCTTCCTCGTCAGAGGAAGGCAAGGAGAACGACCGTTCGTTCCTCGGCTCCACCTGATGGGGGAGCTGGCTGTGCGTCAGCACAGACTGAGGGAGAGAAGCCCGTTTCGCAGAACCGGCTGTAATTCGAAATGTACGTTATCTCTCCTTTCGCCGACTACGTCGGCACCTTCCTCGTCAGAGGAAGGCAAGGTTACGGATGATCCTGCTGCTATAAACCCACATAAGTTTTGATGCCTTAAATCTATGGGCATCAAAACGGGAATTTGAGATAAGCCAGAATCGGATAGAAACAAAGAAGCTGTGCCCCTTGAACTTATGGGGGCACAGCTTCGTCTTTCCCAGCGCGGCAGCAGCTGGAAGCGGGCACAGCCTGCAGCTGGCAGCGGGCACAGCCCGCTAGCGCTTGTATTCGCATAGGCTGGCTTCGATGTAGCGTCCCTGCACGTACATATTAAAGCACGCGTTCGGGTATTTCGCCAGAATTTTCCGCACGGACGATATGCCGATCGCCTGATGCCCCTCCTTGGAGCTTTTCGCATCGCCGGACAGGAAGGACAAATCGGAAGCCTCGGAATACGTATTGTCCAGCAGGATTTCATCGTATTCCGGCGTGCTGCGCAGCATCAGATTGATCTGCGGCGATGTGGATTGCTGCGCCGCCTCCAGCGCATTATCCATCAGATTGCCCATCGCTTCGCACAGGCGGTGCGAAGGCAGGCTGTCGAAGGTAAATCCGGAATCCACATTCAGATAAAACAGAATCTGCTTTTCCTCCGCGATATCCAGCTTGCGCAGGATCAGCGCGGTGAGCGAAGCATCCGTCAATCGGTTGAGCGCCACCGCGTTTTCATTGTTGATCAGCGCGCATCGATGGGACATTTCGGCATAATACCGTTCGATCTTTTCCATATCGCGCGTTAGAATAATGCCTTCCAGCCCGTAGATCATGTTGGCAATGTTGTGGCGGAATTCGCGCGTGCTGTCGATAACGCGCTGGTAGGCGATATTCTTATCCAGCAGCGTCTGATTGCGCTGGTGCAGCTTGTACTGCTGAATATCCTGAAATCCGTAGAACAACAGCAGCACCACGCCCAGCATGTACACCATAATTTCGGGCAGGTTGAGCAGCATCAATCGCAGCGGCGTATCGGATCCAACCTCGGTATACAGAAGCATATCCATGCGCTGACCATAGATGACCAGAACCGTAAACAGCAGCACCAGAATCAAGCCGAAGCGCACGAAATACACCCAGCCACGCTGCCGCTTGTGTTCGCTCTTCAGCGGCTTTTTGAAGCACTGCACCACGAACGGCGGAACGAGCATCGCAACGGCGGTCGCCAGAAACAGGGCAGGTATGGTTCTGGGATCCAGCATATACAGATCCCTGCCCATAAATTGCAGGATGACCTCGGGGTGCGGGGAAAGCGCCGTATACAGCAGCGCGACGCACAATTCCTGCACCGTAGCGCAGCAGAAGGCGAAGAAAAACGCCGTCCAATACGCAAACCCCCGATGGGGATACCACAATATGCGGGTTACGACGATCAGATCCACCGCGGTGATCAGATAGGAAACCACTTCGCGCGGCACGAAGAAGCGCGTATAGGCGTGCACCAGAAAATTGATGCCCGTGCAGATCAATATGCGGCGAACGCGCATCGGCCAATTGTAGCGCAGGCGGGCGAACCAGGCATAGAAAATGATGGTGATCAGGCTGGCGTACACCTCGCGCGCGAGGCTCATGACCAGCAGGGTGGTATTATCAGTCATGCTGCACCCCCCTCGCCATTTCCTTTCGAATTCTGCGCGCGAAGGGCAGGGCTTCGCCGTGCACCAGAATCGTATCCGAATTGGTATCCCATTCGGCGATGTGCGCGCGGTTCGCCAGATAGCGCCGGTGCGTCTGCACGAAGCTGTAATCCTTCAGCATTTCCTTCATGCCGGAGATCGTCGCCGCCCATGTGAAATTGCCGCGCGATGTATGCGCAACCACGTTGTGCCCCTGCGCTTCGATATAATAGATGTTGTTCACCGGCATACGAATCACGCGGGAGCCGATGTGGATATCCACCATTTCGGATCCATCCGCCTGAATATCGCGATAGACGGAAATCAGGCAGTTGCGCAGCGCATCCAGATCCACGGGCTTCAGCAGCAGATCGTAGGCGTGTACATTCAGGCATTCCAGCGCGTAATGCGGATAGGCGGATACGAATATGTATCGATCGCGCACGTTTTCCCGCGGCAGCAGGCGGCATAGATCGATGCCCGTTTTTTCCGCCTCCAGCCGGATATCCAGAAAATACACCGTCAGCGGCGGGTTCGATTCGGCGTATTCGATCACTTCTTCGAAGCTGGTCGCTTCCAGCTTGAATTCGCAGGGAAGCCGTTCTTCATCGCAGATTCGCTGAATCACCATGCGCATCTGCGCATTGTGCGCGGCTACATTATCCAATAACACTATATTCATCATCATTCACCCTTTCGGTACGTTTCTTATTATAAATGAATAACCATACAACCGCAATATGTTTTCAGAAATATATGCAGAATCCGAACAGGATTTTCCGTTCTATATTTTTCCGTCCCGCGGGACACAATAGAAAAAAACAACCGGAGGACGAATATGTTTACATTGTTTTTCCGCGCCATGCTGCTGTACGCGGTGATGATTCTATCGATGCGCGCGCTGGGCAAGCATCAGCTGGGCGAATTTCAGCCCTATGAACTGGCGTTTACCATCCTGCTGGCGGACATCATATCCGGCCCGATCGGCGGGGTAAATACGCCGCTGCTGTACGGGCTGCTGCCGGTGGCGGCGGTAATCGTGTTACACGGCATTCTTACGCTGATCTGCATGAAATCGGATCGAATGCGCGCGATCATATCCGGCAAGCCCGCCGTGGTGG
This sequence comes from uncultured Clostridia bacterium, assembly GCA_934663625.1. Lineage (GTDB taxonomy): Bacteria > Bacillota > Clostridia > Christensenellales > Aristaeellaceae > SFTH01. Next base: position 24,231 of record CAKUKP010000010.1, on the reverse strand, counting down.
TATCGCGCGGGGTAATCAACCGGAAGGAATTGAACCGCCTGTGCCTTTCGCTGTCCGATCTGCTGGAGGGACTGCGCAGCGCGGGTTATCTGGATCCCGCGCAGGTAGGCACGGCGATCATCGAAGCGAACGGCGCGATTTCGGCGTTTCCCGCCGCAGCGCATCGCCCCGCAGAAACCGGCGATCTGAACGTGCAGACCGAATATGAAGGGCTGCCGCTGACCCTGATCATGGATGGGCGCATGCAGGATAACAACCTGCGCACGGCGGGGAAGGATCGAAAGTGGCTGACAGACATCCTGAAGGGGCGCGGCATCGCATACGCGAACGTGTACCTCGCCAGCCTGGATACGGCGGGGCAGATGCACCTGCAATTGCGCGATCAGACCGTGATGCGCTTCCCCGCGATGCAGCCGCAGGAGGTGATCTGGTAATGCGCCGTATGCTGGCGATCGTATTGTGCGTGCTGCTCGCTTCGCTTTCGGTGTGCGCGCTTTCCAAATATAAGATCGAACGATTCTGCGAACGCGCGCGCCATCTGCGCACGCAGGCCATCGAATGCATGGAGGCAAACGATGTGCAGCAGGCGGAGGTCACGCTGGTAAATCTGGCGACGTATCTGGATGAAAACCTGAACTGGCTGGAAATGCTGTGCGATCATGAAGATCTGCACGATGTGAAGCGCGAAATCATCGATGCGCAGGCGTCGATCGAATTCGGCATCGAGGATGATTTCTATCAGGCGATCTATCGCTTCGGCGAGGGAATCGAGCATATCGCCGATGTGGAATCGCTGCGCTTGGCAAATCTGTATTGACGAATCCGCGCGTTTCGGGTATGCTGGTAGGGAATGATGATTTATTGGGGATATGTACAGGACGAGGTTCTCTCCCTCAGTCACCTACGGTGACAGCTCCCCCATCAGGAGGAGCCAGGGAACGGCGTAGCCCCTGCCTTCCTCTGATGATACGCACCGAAGACCCTGCTGTGCAGGGTTTCGGCAGCGCCGCGCTGGAAACCAAAGGTTTCGCGCGGGCTGGTCGCGGGCTGCAAGCAGCACGCGACTGCTAAAGGAAGGTGGCAGCGCGACTTATCGCGCTGACGGAAGGAGAGATAACGCACCTTCCGATTTTATTCCCATACATTTCTATTTCAATCATCACCTACAATCAGGAGGAACCCGCCATGACGGACGTTGATTTCATGCGCGAAGCCATTATCGAAGCGAAGCTGGCGCTGGACGGCGGCGATGTGCCCGTGGGCTGCGTGATCGCGCAGAACGGGCGCATCATCGCCCGCGCGCACAACGAGCGCGAACAGACCGGCGATCCCACCGCGCACGCCGAAATTCTGGCGATCCGCCGCGCCGCCGCAAATACCGGCGATTGGCGATTGAACGATTGCACGCTGTATGTCACGCTGGAGCCCTGCCCGATGTGCGCGGGCGCGATTTCGCAATCGCGCGTGGGCAGGCTGGTATACGGCGCGGACGATGCGCGCTATGGCTGCGCGGGCAGCGTATACCGCATACCGGAGGACCCCGCCTTTATCCATTTCTGCAAATGCGAAGGCGGCGTGCTGGCGGAGGAATGCCGCGCGCTTATTCAGTATATATTCAATCAAAAAGCATAATTATTCTTGTTATTCACTCATTATGCAGTTATTTAACCATATAAATACATAATTATGCGTTTTATCTCTTGACTTTTGCGCGAATCGATGTATAATTATACTCATCAAATGAAAGCGACCGCACCGCGGCCTAAGGAGATAAGCGCTATGAAGAAGAACAATTACAAGAAGATCGTATTGGCATATTCGGGCGGACTGGACACCAGCATCATCATCCCGTGGCTGAAGGAAAATTACGAGGGCTGCGAGGTAATCGCGGTATCGGGCAACGTCGGCCAGGCGGACGAGCTGGAGGGTTTGGAGGAAAAGGCGATCAAGACGGGCGCTTCCAAGCTGTATGTAGAAGATCTGACGAAGGAATTCATCGAGGATTACGTGTTCCCGAGCATGCAGGCGGGCGCAAAATATGAAAACGTATATCTGCTGGGCACGGCGTTCGCGCGCCCCGTGATCGCAAAGCGGCTGGTGGAAATCGCCAAGGCGGAGGGCGCGGACGCGATCTGCCACGGCTGCACCGGCAAGGGCAACGATCAGGTTCGGTTCGAACTGGCGATCAAGGCGTTCGCGCCGGATATGCCGGTGATCGCGCCGTGGCGAATCTGGGATATCAAGGGCCGCAGTGAGGAGATCGACTACGCCGAGGCGCACAATGTGCCGCTGAAGATCAGCCGCGAAACCAATTATTCCAAGGACAAGAACATGTGGCACCTTTCGCACGAGGGTCTGGAGCTGGAGGATCCCGCGCAGGAGCCGAAATACAAGGGCAATATGGAAATGGGCGTATGTCCGGAGGAAGCGCCCGATCAGGCGGAATACATTTCCATCGATTTTGAAAAGGGCGTGCCCGTCGCGGTCAACGGCGAAAAGATGGACGCAGTTCCGCTGGTACTGAAGCTGAACGAGCTGGGCGGCAAGCACGGCATCGGCATCATCGATATCGTGGAAAACCGGCTGGTGGGCATGAAGTGCCGCGGCGTTTATGAAACCCCCGGCGGAACGATCCTGTACGCCGCGCATGAAATGCTGGAAATGCTGTGCCTGGATAAGATGACGCTGCACTACAAGCAGAAGCTGGGTCTGGAATTTGCCGATCTGGTGTACAACGGCCAGTGGTTCACGCCCCTGCGCGAGGCGATGAGCGCGTTCGTGACCGAAACGCAGAAGACCGTGACCGGCACGGTGAAGCTGAAGCTGTACAAGGGCAACATCATCGGCGCGGGCATGACCAGCCCGTATTCCCTGTACGATCCCGAAATCGTGACCTTCGATGAGGATCACGTGTACAATCAGAACGACGCCACCGGCTTTATCAACCTGTTCGGTCTGCCGCTGCAGGTGCAGGCAAATATGAAGATCAAAAACGGGCTGATGTAAAAGAACAAATGGGCGGGCTGAAAATGTCCGCCCGTTTTAATGGGGGAATTGCCATGAAGCTATGGAAAGGTCGCCTTGCGGGCGACATAGACGATCGGTTGAACCGGCTGAACGCATCCATTTCGTTCGACGCGCGCATGTACCGGCAGGACATACTGGGTTCCATCGCCCATGCGAAAATGCTGGGCAGCGTGGGCGTGCTGACCGGCGCGGAAACGCAGGAAATCACCGATGGACTTTCGGGCATTCTTGCCGATATCGAAGATGGATCGCTGCAAATCGATGAAACTTGCGAGGACATTCACACCTTCGTGGAGGGCGAACTGACCCGCCGCATCGGCGCATCGGGCAAGCGGCTGCACACCGCGCGCAGCCGGAACGATCAGGTGGCGCTCGATCTGCGCATGTACCTGTCCGATCAGATCGATGAAACGATCGCGCTGGCGAAGGATTTCGTTCATGCGCTGTGCGAAACCGCAAAGGGGCATCTGGAAAGCGTTATGCCCGGCTACACCCATCTGCAGCGCGCGCAGCCGGTCACGATGGCGCACTATCTGATGGCGTATGCGCAGATGCTGCTGCGCGATATCGAACGTTTGTTCGAATGTAAGGCGCGCACGCGCATCCTGCCGCTGGGCAGCGGCGCGCTGGCGGGCACCACGTATCCGCTGGATCGCGAATACACGGCGCAGCTGCTGGGCTTTTCCGGCGTATGTCAAAATTCCATGGACGGCGTATCCGATCGCGATTTCGTTCTGGAGCTGCTTTCCGATCTTTCGATACTGATGATGCATCTTTCCCGCTTCAGCGAGGAGGTTTGCCTGTGGTGCAGCTGGGAATTCAAATTCATGTCGCTCTCGGACGCATTTTCCACCGGATCATCGATCATGCCGCAGAAGAAAAATCCGGATATTACGGAGCTGGTGCGCGGCAAGACCGGCCGCGTATACGGCGATCTGATGGCGCTGCTGACCGCCATGAAGGCGCTGCCGCTGGCGTACAATAAGGATATGCAGGAGGATAAGGAGGCCGTATTCGACGCGCTGGACACCGCGCAGCTTTCGCTGACCGTGCTCGCGCCGATGCTGCGCACCGCTACCTTCCATCCGGAGAACATGAAGCGCGCGGCGCTCGACGGATTCATCAACGCCACCGACTGCGCCGATTACCTCGCCAAGCGCGGCGTGCCGTTCCGCGATGCATACTGCATCACCGGTCAGCTGGTGAACCGCTGCATCGAATTGAACACCACGCTGGATCAGCTGCCCCTTTCCGAATACCAAAAACAATCCGATGTGTTCGCATCGGACGTATATGAAGCCATCGATCTGCTGACCTGCGTGCGCCAGCGCAAATGCATCGGCGGCCCCGCGCCGGAAACGGTCGCAAAGCAGATTGAGGATGTACTGAATCAGCTGTAACAACATAAAACGCACCGAGCAAGCGCCCGATGCGTTTTTACTTATATGCGCTTCAAAAACGCGTGCCGCAGGTTGATCACCGGCGCGGCGATGGATAAAACGCTACATATTATATAGATCGCCGTCTGCGGCAGGGTATGGAGGATCGAAAGCGCCTGCGCGCCGATCAGCAGCGCCGCGCCCACGGCGATGCGAACCGAAAAATGCGCGAACACGATGGCGCTGCACAGCATGGCGAGGGTCAGGCACGCCGAAACCCACATAAGCTGCGGCAGAAACAGCGCTGCGATGATCGCCGCGCCGGTGATGGCGGTGATCCAGAAATTCAGCGGCGCGGATTCCGATTCCGAACGCCTGCACACCGTGCGCGCGCCGCGCCACAGCATCCAGCCCGCCGCCATCGCAGATACCGGCAGCGCTTTTCCGCGCGCCCAACATGCGCCGCACACCGCCGCGGGATACAGAAGATTCTGCCAGATCGCCCGCGGCGCGCACGCGTAATTGGGCGGCGCGATCGAAAGCTTCTCAAACGGCACAAAGATTATGAAAAGCTCTGATATTCCAAGACCAAGAAACATGGCAAAGTCGATGGGCGTTACCGGAATTGATTGCAGCAGATGATTCAATATGAATCCCAACAGGAGCAGCAGCGCATGGAGAAACGCAGCGATGCACGCACTCTTCCGCCGATTATACGCGTGCAGTGCTTCCACACACAGCTGATTTATTCCAAAAAAAACTGCCGCGCCGATCATCCATGCGTTTTTCCCATTTTCAAGGAATATCGAAACCAATACTGCCGGCAGAATTCCAATCAAAAGCTGTATGTACGCCCCGCAAAAGCATCGATCCAGTTTCCGGAACGAGCTCTGCCGCGTCGCGGCGATGCAAAAAGCGCCGTCCGCGCACAGCGAGGTCAGCGAAACCAGCAGCCACGAAACCATAAATCGCAGCGCCAGCGTTTCATGCCCCAGCAGCGCGCCGATCAGGCACGCGGCGGGCAGAAAGCAGTTTTCCCACCTGAATAACCGGTTTTTCATGTTGCCCTCCACAATCAGAATTCGGCGGATATGCCGAAAATGCCCGTTACGCCGTCGCGGCTCGCCACATCCACGCGCACATCCGTCTGCGGATCGACGCCCTGCGCGCGCAGCGCGTCCAGACAGCAGCGCAGCGCCAGCTCCGGAAAATTGTTTTCCTTGCTCAGATGCCCCAGAATGATGTGCCGCGCGCCCGCCCGCGCCAGTTCGGCGGCGCATTTTCCCGCATCCTCGTTGCACAGATGCCCGCGATTGGACAGGATTCTGCGCTTCAGATCATAGGGATAGCTGCCCGCCTTCAGCATATCGGGATCATAATTGGATTCCAGCAGCACCGCATCCGAACCCAATACATGGTTCAGCCAGCCCGCGCGCACGCAGCCGATATCGGTGGCGATGGAAAAGCGCGCGCAGCCGCAGGCGAACGAAAGCCCGATCGGTTCATTCGCATCGTGCGGCGTGGCGAACGGCGTAACGTTCAGATCGCCGATGTAGAAATCCTGTTCAGGCGTCAGCACGCGCCGGTTTTTCGCGCTCACCGCGCCGATCAGCTTATCCATGCCCTGCCATGTGCCCTCCGTGGCGTAAATGGGCAGATCGTATTTGCGGGAAAGGATTCCGACCCCCTTGATGTGGTCGGAATGTTCGTGCGTGGCGATGATGCCGGACAGCATATCCGGCGTTACGCCGATTTTTGCAAGCTCCGCCGTGATCCGCGATCCCGACATGCCCGCATCCGTGAGAATATGGGTGTTTCCGCACCCGATGTAGATCGAATTTCCGCTTGAACCGCTGAACAGCGGCGCAAATCGCATTTCCTGCGGCAAAATCAGTTGCTCCTTTGTACTTCGACGCCCGTCAAATCAAATTTTGGAATGTATACCTCGTCGGAGGAGGATAGCTCCTGCACGAAACCGTCCTCCAAGCCGATATCGATCAAATGGTTCGCCACGCGATCGTATTCCTCCTGCGTGAGCCTGCGATCCAGTTCGTCCATGCCCTGCACATCGCCGAACGGCAGATATTGCGCCATCAGGCTGATCCACGCATCCGGATAATGCTCCGCGATGTAATCGATGATGCGGATCGATTCATCCGCGCAGCCCGGCAGGATCAGATGGCGAATGATGGTGCCGCGGCGGATGATTCCATCCTCGTCCAGCGAAACGCGGCCGGTCTGCCGCAGCATTTCGGCGATGGCGGGCGCGGCGAAATCAAAATAATCTGCCGCGCGGCTGTATTTCCGCGCCGAATCCGGAGAAATGTACTTCAAATCGGGCAGATACACCTGCACGCGCCCCTCCAGCCGTTTCAGCGTTTCCACGCGCTCATACCCGCCGGAATTCCATATCACCGGCACGGGCAAACCGCCCTCCAGCGATTCGAGGATCGCTTCGGTATAATGCGTGGGGTTGACCAGATTGATGTTGTGCACGCCCTGATCGATCAGTTCAAAGTAGATATCGCGCAGGCGATCTACCGAAATATCCGCGCCGTAGCCATTGTGCGAAAGATCGAAATTCTGGCAGAAGCGGCATTTCAGGCTGCATCCGGAAAAGAATACCGCGCCGCTGCCGCGGGTTCCGGAAATCACCGGTTCTTCATCATAATGCGGGGCTGCGCGCGCGATGCGCACGCCCGCGCCCATGCCGCATACGCCGCCGCCCGTTTCGCCGCGCGGGGCATTGCACATTCTGGGACACAGATTGCAGATAAATTCCTTCATTTCAATGTGCTGAACATTGTTTCACGTGAAACATGATCGGATCGATAAATCGATTGTTCCACACGAAACGCGTCGAATTTGCCCGATGTTTCACGTGAAACATCCTTAATGCGCGCGCCGTCATATTATTGTCAGCTTTTCTCCCTGTTTTGTTACAACAGAATCGTTGAAACACGCTTCCGCTTCCATTATAATATGTATGATAATGTGATACAAGGGTATTTGGCTAAATATCCGTATATGATTTTATGAATCAGGAGGATTCCATATGGGCAGTCGATCGGGCGCAATGCCCTGGGCGGTCGTACTGCTGCTGCTGGTAATCATCTGCGCGATTTCGTTCGGTCTTGGCAAGGTCGGTCAGAATCTGTTCGGCGGAAGCACGCTCGGCCACTGCAAGATATTGAACATCGCAAATCTGCAGGATTTGCAAACCACGCAGACCGGTTTTGTATATTACGATGGAAATACCGTATCCTGCATCGGATCGGATGGCAATACGCGCTGGTCGTATCTGGTGGGCGTAAACGCGGGCTTCCGCGCCACCGATTACGGCGTGGCGGCATGGTCGGGAAATACGATTACGCTGATCGACGCGCAGACCGGCGCGACCACCTACAACGGCACTCTGGATGAAGCGGTGCAGGGCGCATACATCGGCGATCGCTATACCGCGATTCTGACCGGCGAATCGGGCGCGTCATCCTGCACGATGATGCTGATGGAGAACGGCGGGCGGCAGGTGAACCGCATCCTGCTGGATGATGTGCTGGTGGTGGATTACGGATTCTATTCCAACGGTACGCTGCTCTGGGTGATGGTGTGCGATACGAACGGCACCGTGCCCGTATGCAATATACAAACCTATAAGCCCAGCCGCGAGATCGTAGGTTCGATTTCCGATACGCAGCAGCTGGTATACGCCGTTTCGTTCCAGTCCTCGCAGGTGTGCGTGGTGGGCGATACCTACATCAAGCTCTATGATTACGCGGGCGTTGAAAATACCGCGGCGCGCCGCCTGTCCTACGGCTGGTATCTGGCGGCGTGGGATCACAGCAAAAATGATCCGCTGATGGCTTTCGTGAAGGACGCGCAATATTCCGATGGCAATATTCAGGATGTGCGCCTCGTCCGTTCCGATATCGATAAGGTGGTGCGCATGCCGTTCGCCTGCCGCGATCTGGCGGTTTCCGGCGATACGGTGTACGGCTTCGCGGCGGATGGGCACATGATGATCCTGCCCGCATCGCAGGGCAAGGCGGAAAGCTACCGGCTGAACATCACTGTCGATCAGGTGTACGGCGTTACGCGCGATCATGTGGCGGTGCTGGGCAGCGGCGATTCGATTTATCTGGTAAATCTGGAATAAACCGGAAATCTTTGGGGAAGAATTCATACAACCGCGTTCGGAACTACGAATAAGGGGGACTTGAATATGAATATAGTAGATATTGTGATTCTGGGCGTTCTGGTATTTGGGCTGCTTGCCGGAATTTACAAGGGCTTCATTACATCCGCACTTTCCACGGTGGGCTTCTTCGGCGCATGGTTCGGCGCGCTGGCGATCGGGCCGAGCGTCGCAAACATGGCGCTTTCGAACACATCGTTGATGGGTACGCTTTCGCAGTATCTGGAACCGGCGAGCTTCTTCGCCAACGCGCAGCAGGCGGCACAGACGGTTACCGAAGTGGTTTCCGGCGGCGAATCCGCGATTCAGGCGGCGGTATCGGCGGTAAACCAGAAGATTTCCGTCATCGGCAGCGCGTTTGAAGCGAACATCCGCAATCAGGCGTTCGCAAACCTGAATATTTCCACGCTTTCGGATTATCTGGATCAGACGATCTGGCAGGCGGTATTCAATGTTCTGGCGTTCCTGCTGGCGTTTCTGATTCTCTACGCCGTGATTTCGCTCGTGATCAACCTGCTGGATCATGTGATCTGCTTTCCGGTGGTACGCACGTTCGATGGTCTGCTCGGCGGGCTTTTCGGTCTGGTGCGCGGTCTGATCGTCGCCATCCTGCTGCTCAGCCTGGTGCCCAGCATCATTACGCTGGTATCGCCCGAAGTGGTCGATCAGCTGATTGGCGGATCTTCGCTGTACAAATTCATCATGCAGCTGGATTTCGTCGGCGTATCGAAAACCATTGCCCGGCTGATCGGCTGATATAGGGAAAAAGAATATCTGGCTGCCGTGTCGGGCGCCGCGGAAACCATCTGCGCGGGCACGGCAGTTTTTTCTATTCGTGTATCGGAGTGAAAAAATGGCGAAAAAAAAGATTGAAGAAGAATATATCGATCAGGCGGGCTATTCCGGCGTGCCGATGAAAATATTGAGCGCGATTCTGGCGTTCGGCGTAGCGGCGCTGATCATCTACATCAGCTTTGCCGCGCCGCAGGCCGGTACGGCGATGGAATCCATCCGCGGCGTAACGCGCGGTCTGGCGGGATCAATGTCCATCGTATTGAGCCTGGAATGCATCTGGGCGGGCGTTCTGTGCATCTTCTCGGCGCGCGGAAAGCATGTAAAATGGTGGCGCGTGGTGATGAACGCCGCGCTGTTTCTGTGCGTGTATACCGCCGTGCATCTGTTTTCCTCGGAAATGGTGATCGACAGCCTCACGCTGAAGAATTATTCCAGCTTCATCGCGGCTTCCTATTATGTCGGCGCGGGCGGCGGCGCAATCGGCGCGATCGCCGCGTATCCGCTGTATGTAAACCTCGGCGCGGCGGGCGGATTGATCGTCGTGATCATATTCGCCGTGCTGATGCTGACCGCGAACGGCTATACCCAGCGGTTCATTCGCTTCCTGCGCAGGCGCGCAAAGGCGGATGCGGAGCGCAGAAACGAACGCATGTTCGAACAGGAGCATATGCAGCCGCGCGCGCCGCAGCGCCGTGAAATGGAAAACCGCAATCGCGCGCGCCGGATGGATGATGATTACATGCAGATCGATACGCCCGTGCGCGCATCGCGGCGCAAATATGCGTCCGAAGCCGCGCGCAACGGCAACGTAAAGAAGATGTACAACGAAACGATCAACAAAACGAACATGCCGCGGCCGGCGGACACGGATACGATCGTTCCGAAATCGCTGCAAAGGAACCGCCGCGAACACGAAATCGAGCGCAAGGCGGAGGAAGCCTACAGCCGCGCGGTGGAAAATTACAACCGCAAAAAGGCGGCGGAGGGCGCGCAGGAAGCGCCCATCGATCCGGATGCGCTGTTCGATGTGCAGGATATGGTGGATAACGATATCGATGATTTCGCATCGAATCCGGCGGCGCAGCGCAGCGCGGGCAGAAAATCCGCCGAAAAGCCGGCTGAAAAGAAGGCGGATAAGCCGAAGCAGCCGCGCGCCACGGCGAAAAAGACGGTTGTGGAGGGCGTGCGTCCGCTGGGCGTAGACGATGGCGATAAAACGATCGTGCCCGATCATTACGAAAACGATGATGCGGACGATGCGCCGTTTGCACCGCTGAAGAAGCCCGCGCGCCGCATTGTAGATGAATCGGACGATGATTTCTACAATTATCCGCCGATCGATCTGTTGGAGGCGGGCGATCGCGAAACGGACAGCCGCGCGCACAAGGACGTGGATCGCCAGAAGGCGGATCTGCTGATCAGCACGCTGCAAAGCTTCGGCGTGGAAACGCGCCTGATCGGCATCGCGCACGGCCCCGCGGTCACGCGATTTGAATTGCAGCCCGCGCCGGGCATCAAGGTAAACCGCATCACATCGCTGGCGGACAACATCGCGCTGGTGCTTGCGGCGCTTTCGGTGCGCATCGAAGCGCCGATCCCCGGCAAGGCGGCGGTGGGCATCGAAATTCCGAACGATCATGTGGAAATGGTGCGCCTGCGCGATGTGCTGGAATCTCCGGAAGCGCGCCGGCATCCTTCGAAGCTGGCGGTGGGGCTTGGCAAGGATAATTCCGGCCGTTACATCGTGGCGGACATCGCGAAAATGCCGCACGTATTGATCGCCGGTCAGACTGGATCGGGCAAATCGGTATGCATCAATTCGATCATATCCTCGATTCTGTACCGCGCCACGCCGGATGAGGTTCGCATGATCCTGATCGATCCGAAGGTGGTAGAGCTTTCGATTTACAATGATATCCCGCATCTGATCGCGCCGGTCGTGACCGATCCGAAGAAGGCGGCGTCCGCGCTGAACTGGGCGGTGGTAGAAATGAAGCGCCGCTACGATGAATTTGCGAAGCGCGGCGTGCGCGATATCAAGGGCTACAACAAGGCGCTGGAGCCGGGCGAAAAGATCATGCCGCAGTTCGTAATCATCATCGATGAATTGGCGGATCTGATGATGGTCGCGCCGGGAGAGGTCGAGGACAGCATCTGCCGTCTGGCGCAGCTGGCGCGCGCGGCGGGCATGCATCTGGTCATCGCCACGCAGCGCCCGTCCGTAAACGTAATCACGGGCATCATCAAGGCGAACATCCCCACGCGAATCGCGTTTTCCGTGGCTTCGCAGATCGACAGCCGCACGATGATCGATCATGGCGGCGCGGAAAAGCTGCTGGGTAACGGCGATATGCTGTTCGTGCAGAATGGAACCAACAAGGCGCTGCGCGTGCAGGGCGCCTGGATCAGCGATGATGAAGTGCACGCGATCGTTTCCTACATCAAGGAAAGATCGCAGGCCACCTATGATGAAGATGTGATCGAACGCATTGAAAACAGCGAAAAATCCGATGCGGAAAAGGAAGATGAAGCTGAAAACGACTGCGATTCCCGGCTCGCCGAGGCGGTGGAAATCGTGGTGGACATGGGGCAGGCTTCGGTTTCCATGCTGCAGCGCAGAATGCGCGTGGGCTACGCCCGCGCGGGCAGGCTGATCGATGAAATGGAAAAGCGCGGCATCGTATCCGAAGCCGATGGCGCAAAGCCGCGCACGGTGCTGATCAATCGTGAACAATATCGCAATATGTTTGGAGAGGAATGAACTACATGCGCGAAAAGGTTGGGATGGTTTCCCTGGGCTGTGCCAAGAATCTGGTGGATTCGGAAAACATGCTGGGCATGCTGCGCGATCGCGGTTATGAAATCGTGTCGGACCCCGCGGAAGCGGACATCATTTTCGTCAATACCTGCGGCTTCATCGAAGCGGCGAAGCAGGAATCGATCGATACCATTCTGGAAATGGCGCAGTATAAGAAAACGGGCGGCCTCAAAAAGCTGTACGTTACCGGCTGTCTGGCGCAGCGCTACGCGGGCGCGCTGGCGCAGGAACTGCCCGAAGTGGATGGTTTCATGGGCGTGGCGGATTACGCGCGCCTGTATGATATGCTGGACGAGGGCGCGGCGGGCAAGCGGCCGATCTACATGAACGATGGCGATCGTTTCTTCCACAGCGGGCGCGTGCTGACGGCGAATCCGTTTTCCGCCTACGTCAAGATTTCCGATGGCTGCAACAATCGCTGCACCTATTGCGCCATTCCGCTGATTCGCGGCAATTACAGATCGCGCCCGTTCGATGATATCGTCGCCGAATGCGAACGTCTGGCAAACGAGGGCGTTACGGAAATTACGCTGATCGCGCAGGATACCAGCCGCTACGGCTGCGATCTGGGCGATGGACATTATCTGCTGCCGGAACTGCTGCGCCGCCTGTCCGATATTGAAAAGCTGCACTGGATTCGCGTATTGTACTGCTATCCCGACAGCACCACCGATGAACTGCTGGACGAAATTGAAATCAACGCCAAGGTTGCCAAGTATCTGGATCTGCCGCTTCAGCACATCAACGATGATCTGCTGCGCCGCATGAACCGCCGCGGCAGCTCCGAATGGATCAAATCGCGCATCGCCGAATGCAAAAAGCGCGGGATCACGCTGCGCACCACGATGATCGTGGGCTTCCCCGGCGAAACCGAAGAACAGTTTGAGGAGCTTTGCACCTTCGTGCGCGAATCGAAGTTCGATCGGCTCGGCGCGTTCACCTATTCCCTCGAAGAAGGCACGCCCGCCGCAAAGATGCCCGATCAGATCGATGAGGATGTAAAGAACCGCCGTCTGGATCAGTTGATGATGATGCAGCAGGCGATCTCCGCCGAGCTTTTACAGAATCGCATCGGCGAGGTTTGCGAAGTGCTGGTCGAAGGCCGCGATGAGGATGGCTTCTACGGCCGCTCCCTCCGCGAAGCGCCGGAATCCGATGGCTGCATCCATCTGGTGGGCGATGATTACCAGATCGGCAGCTATGTGCCCATCCGCATCATCTCCGCCGACGCATACGACCTGCGCGCCGAACGTGCCCCCAGCTATTGCATCCCCTTCCACCCAGTCGGCAGTGCCGACAGCCAGTAACTACCGTGTGTGTAAAGACGAACTCTTGCCTCCATAGATTTGAGAGGCAAGAGTTCTTTGTTTCTATCCTATTCTGGCTTACTGCAAATCCACGCTTTGATGCCCATAGATTCAAGGCATCAAAGCTTACGTCGGCGGGCTGTGCCCGCTTCCAGCAACTGCCGTGCTGTAACGACGAATCCGTGCCCCCCATAGATTTAAGAGGCGCGGGTTCTTTGTTTCTATTCTGTTCTTGACTTACTACAAATCCACGCTTTGAAATCCATTGATTTAAGATTTCAAAGCTTATGCAAGTTCTCTCCTTCCGTCAGCGGCATTGCCGCTGACACCTTCCTCATCAGAGGAAGGCAAGGGTTACGAATGTTCGTTCCTTGGCTCCACCTGATGGGGGAGCTGTCAAAACCGCAGGTTTTGACTGAGGGAGAGAAACCCCTCGGTCGCTGTACCCACGCAGTTTTTGCATCTTAAATCAATGGCTGTCGGCACTGCCGACCGCAGGTTTTGACTGAGGGAGAGAGCGTCCCTTTCACTTTTCAAAACTCTATATTCACATCTTTCCTTTACTATCCCTCCGCGTGCAGCTTATATTGCTTTGGTGTGGTGCCTTTATATTTGCGGAACTGCTTGATAAACGCGCTGGAATCAGCGTAGCCGCACAGCGCGGCGACCTCCGCCACGTTCATATCCGCGCGGCGCAGGTATTGCGCGGCGCATTCCACGCGGTAATAATTCAGATAATCGATCGGCGAACGATGCACGATGGCGCGGAAGTAGCGGCAGAAATATTTCGGCGAAAATCCGGAAAGCGCCGCCAGCGTATCCAGCGAAATATGCTCGCGAAAGTTCTGTTCGATGTATTCCAGCGCGGGCTTGATCTGTTCGCTGCGCCGCCAGTTCTGGTCGGATTGTGGTGCGTCCGCGTTCTCCGGCGCTTCGCGCCGGATCGCCGCCAATGCCAGAATCAGCGCGCCCGCCAGCTCCGCTTCGTATCCGATCAGCCCGTTTTCACAGATTCCAAACAAACGATCTATGCTTTCCTGCAATGCCGGATTGTCACGGATCATACGATTTTTGATATGCAGCTTCTGCCTTGTTACGCGCAGCGCGGGCGCGCGGCAGGCATTCGCCTGGGGCAGCAGCGCCTCCGCATCGTACACGATGCACTGATACAGGCTATTCTCTGGCTCCGCGCCGTGGATGCTGCCGCTCGCCACACACACCAGATCGCCCGCTTCCGCGTTAATTTCATCGCCGTCGATCACCATGCGCAGCCGCCCGCGCCGAATCCAGATCAATTCCGCCTCGCGGTGCCAGTGCAGCTGCATTCGATAGCGCGGAAAATGCTCGTCCACGGGGTAATAGCCCAGCGGCACATCGCCCGTGCGGTGCTGAATGGTTTCCTGTCTGTCCAGATATTGCATGGCGCGCCCTCCGATATGTATATTCTATGATATAGGATACGATCTGACTATTTTCTGTGATTATAACACAATACAGGAACCAAAATCAATGTTATATTGTGATTAAAAGAGGCATTATGTCTTAACGAAAATCAATAGAAAAACAGGAGGCTACATTATGGCAGAAAATCGTTACATCGGTTCCTATCCGGTCATCGGCATTCGTCCCACGATCGACGGCCGCCGCGGCGTGCTGAAGGTGCGCGAAAGTCTGGAAGAACAGACCATGAACATGGCAAAATCGGCAGCGAAGCTGTTCGAAGAAAACCTGCGCTATTCCAACGGCGAACCGGTGCGCGTGGTGATCGCGGATACCACGATCGGCCGCGTGGCGGAATCCGCCGCGTGCGAAGAAAAATTCCGCCGCGAGGGCGTGGCGATCACGCTGACGGTCACGCCGTGCTGGTGCTACGGCTCCGAAACGATGGATATGGATCGCAACACGATCAAGGCGGTATGGGGCTTCAACGGCACGGAGCGCCCCGGCGCGGTGTATCTGGCTTCCGTACTGGCGACGCACGCGCAGAAGGGTCTGCCCGCGTTCGGCATCTATGGCCACGAAGTACAGGATGCGGATGATACGTCCATCCCCTGCGATGTACGCGAAAAGCTGCTGCGCTTCGGCCGCGCCGCCGTCGCCGCCGCAACGATGCGCGGCAAGAGCTATCTGCAGATCGGCTCCGTCACGATGGGCATCGGCGGTTCCATCATGGATAGTAAATTCATGGAAGAATACTTCGGTATGCGCGTGGAATCGGTCGATGAGGTCGAAGTAATCCGCCGCATGACGCTGGGCATCTATGATCACGCGGAATATGAAAAGCTGCGCGCCTGGGCGAAGGAAAACGTGATCGAGGGCTTCGATAAGAACCCCGAAAACCTGCAAAAGACCCGTGAACAGAAGGATCAGGATTGGGAATTCACCCTGAAGATGTATCTGATCATCAAGGATCTGTTCAACGGCAATCCCAATCTGCCCGAAGGCTGCGAAGAAGAGGCCGTCGGCCACAACGCCATCGCGGGCGGCTTCCAGGGACAGCGCCAGTGGACGGATTTCTATCCAAACTGCGATTTCCCCGAAGCGATGCTGAATACCTCCTTCGATCACAACGGCGCGCGCGAACCGTTCGTTCTCGCCACCGAAAATGATATTCTGAACGGCATGGGCATGCTGTTTATGAAGCTGCTCACCAACCGCGCCCAGATGTTCGCCGATGTGCGCACGTATTGGAGCCCCGAAGCCGTGAAGCGCTGCACCGGTTATGATATCGAAGGTCATGCGAAGGAAAACGGCGGATTCATCCATCTGATCAATTCCGGCGCGTGCTGCCTGGACGCCAACGGACAGGCGACGCAGGATGGTCAGCGCCTGATGAAGCGCTGGTTCGAGGTTACCGAGGAAGATCAGAAGAACATCATGAAGAACACCACCTGGAATTACGCCGATCTGGGCTATTTCCGCGGCGGCGGATATTCTTCCCGCTTCGTGACCGATTGTGAAATGCCCGCAACCATGATTCGCCTGAATCTGGTGGATGGACTCGGCCCGATGCTGCAGATCGCCGAAGGCTGGACCGTCGCGCTGCCGGATGAAGTAAACGATGTGCTCTGGAAGCGCACCGACTATACCTGGCCCTGCACCTGGTTCACCCCGCGCTGCGATGGCAAGGAAGGCAGCCCGTTCAAGACCGCTTACGACGTGATGAATAACTGGGGCGCGAACCATGGCGCGATCAGCTACGGCCATATCGGCGCAGATCTGATCTCCTTCTGCTCCATGCTGCGCATCCCCGTCGCCATGCACAATGTGCCCGTCGGCGATATCTTCCGTCCGTCCTGCTGGAATGCCTTCGGTATGGATAAGGAAGGCGCCGATTATCGCGCCTGCGCCAACTACGGCCCCTTCTATCGTCGGTAGTACCGACAGCCAGTAGCTGCCGCGCTGCGGGCTGTGCCCGCTTCCAGCTGCTGCCGCGCTGGTTCGCGGCGGTCGGTCAGAATGACCGCCGCGAAACGACGTTTTTGAAGCCATTGATTTAAGCTTCAAAAACTGCGTTAGTACAGCGACAAATGGGTTTCTCTCCCTCAGTCATCGCTACGCGATGCCAGCTCCCTTCAGCAGTCGCGTGCTGCTTGCAGCCCGCGACCAGCCGGTGCAAATCCTACGGATTCCAGCACCGCGCTGCCGAAACCCTGCTGAAGGTTGAAATCCCAATGTGGGATTTCAAGTCGGCTTTGCCAACCGCAGACGGTAAAATCAAAGATTTTGCCGCTGCGCCGCAGGGTCTTCGGTGCGTACCATCAGGTGGAGCCATAGAACGGCGTAATCCTTGCCTTCCTCTGATGAGGAAGGTGTCAGCGCGACTTGTCGCGATGACGGAAGGAGAGAGCTACGTAAGTTTTGAAATCTTGAATCAATGGATTTCAAAACGTGAATCAAAGATAAGTTGGAATAGAATAGAAACGTAGAACTCTTGCCTCTTGAACTTATGGAGGCAAGAGTTCGTCTTTTAAAACACGGCAGTTGCTGCAAGCGGGCTCAGCCTGTAGAATGTAATCGCTGCCGCAGTGGCTACGTTCAGCGAATCTACGTTGTTGTGCATGGGGATGATCGCGGTTGCATCGCATTGATCGATGACGGCATCAGAAAGCCCGAAGCCTTCGTTGCCAAACGCGATGGCGATGCGCTCATGCGCATAGAGCGAAGGATCGCCGATATCCATAGCGCCGCTCCGCAACGCCATGGCGATGGCGAAATAGTCGTTCCGATGCAATACCTGTATCGGATCTTCGCAGAACGCCCACGGCAGGATGAACGTCGTGCCCATCGCGGCGCGGGTGGCCTTGCGATACAGCGGATCGGCGCAATTGCCGGTGAGCAATATCCCATCCATGCCCAGCGCGGCGGCGCAGCGGAATATCGCGCCGACGTTCGCGGGATCGGAGATATGCTCCAGCACGCCGATTCGCCGCCCCTGCGCGCAGATCGCATCCGCATCGCGCATCGCGGGGCGTTCCATGGCGCACAGCACGCCGCGGGTCAAATGATAGCCCGTGAGCGCCGCCAGCACATCGCGCTCCGCCGTGTATACGGGGCAGGAAACGCGCGCAAACCGTTCCGCCTGCGCGCGCTCCGCCAGCATGGCGCGCGGCACAACGCCCGCATTCAGCGCCTTTTCGATCACGGCGGAGCTTTCCGCGATGAACAGATCATCGGAAAGCCCGCCGGTAAACATCGCGACGCGCGGATCATTCAGATCGCGAATGAGTTCAATTGCCATGGCGCACAGCCGCGCAATGATCCTGCGGCGGCGGGGTTTCGCGGGTAATCCGCGCATTCTTCGGTACCGACCAGGTGATGAACGTATTGCCGCCGATAATCGCGTTTTCGCCGATCACGGTATCGCCGCCGAGGATCGATGCGTTGGAATAGATGGTCACATTGTCCTCAATGGTGGGATGGCGCTTCTTGCCGGAGAGCATCTGCCCGCTGCGCGTGGAAATCGCGCCCAGCGTAACGCCCTGATACAGCTTCACATGGTTGCCGATTTCGCAGGTTTCGCCGATTACGATGCCCGTACCATGATCGATGAAGAAATATTCGCCGATGGTCGCGCCCGCGTTGATATCGATGCCCGTGCCGCTGTGCGCGTATTCGGTCATCACGCGCGGGATATAGGGCACGTGCTGCACATACAATTCGTGCGCCACGCGGTATACGTAAATCGCGAATATGCCGGGATAGGAAAAAATGATCTCCTCGCGGCTCTCCGCGGCGGGATCGCCCTCAAATTCCGCTTCCACATCCTTCAAAAGCATCTGCTGGATGTACGGAATGCGCTGAAAGAACGCCTCGCACACCTCCTGTGCGCGCGCCTCCACGGCCTCGCCGGTTTCGCATTGCAGCGAAAACGCGATCTTCAATTGCTCCATCAGCAGATTCCATACGTTGTTCAGCGTGTAGCCGAAGAAAAAATCATTGTGTTCTTCGCAGAAATAGCCTGGAAAGATCACCTTCCGAAGCTCCTTGATGATCGCGATAATCTTATCGCGCTGCGGCACGCGATGGCTCACATCGCGGTTCAACAGCGGCTCCCTCGCACATGCGGCGGAAATTTCATTGACAACGTTTTGAATTATTTCATGCATAACTGAAACCCTACATATATAATCATTTCTTTATTTGCCCACGCAGAAATTCGCGAACACGCGGTCGATCACCGCTTCCGTGGCGTTTTCGCCGGTAATTTCGCACAGCGCGCCCAGCGCTTCCTTCAAATCAATGGCGCACACGTCCAGCGCAAGGCGCGCGTCGATCGCCTGTATCGCGCCGTCGATCGCCGCTATTGCGCGCTTTGCCAGTGCAATGTGCCGCTGCTGGGTCATCGCGCCCTCGTTTCCGCCGACGCGCACGCGCTCCGCCATCGCGGCGATCAGATCATCCATGCCTTCGCCGGTGCGCGCGCTGACGCAGATCGCGCCGTCGATCCGCAATACCGGTTCGCGATCGATTTTGTTCAATACCACGATCGCGCGATCATCGCGCCGGTCGAGTATCTTCCGATCCTCCTTGGTCAGTTCCTCGCCCGCGTCCAGCACGATCAGCACGATATCCGCGTTTTCCACCGCCTGCTCGGCGCGATTTACGCCGATGCGCTCGATTTCATCCGCGGCGTCGCGCATGCCCGCCGTATCGGAAAGCTCCGCCGCCACGCCGTTTAGAATGATCCGCTCGGTCAGCACATCGCGCGTCGTGCCGGGCACGCTGGTCACGATCGCGCGATCCTGATTGAGCAGCGCGTTCATGATCGATGATTTGCCCACGTTCGGCCGGCCCGTCAGTACGATCGAAGCGCCCTCGCGCAGAAGATGCGCGGATCGTTCATCGATGCGCGAAGCGATATCGCCGCGCACGCCTTCGATGGTTTTGCGAACGATTTGCGCCGCGTCCGCTTCCTCCACCTCGTCTGGAAAATCGGTGCTGGCCTCGATCAGCGAAAGCGCTTCCTTCAATTGATCGGAAGATACGCGCACAAAGCCCGATATGCCACCGCTCAATTCGCGCACGGATGCGCGCGCCGCCGCTTCGGAATTTGCGCCGATCAGCGCCATTACCGCTTCCGCGCGGGATAGATCGATTCGCCCGTTCAGAAACGCGCGGCGCGTAAATTCGCCCGATTCCGCGATGCGCGCACCCAGCGCCATCAGCCGTTTCATCACCCGCTGCGCGCACACGCTGCCGCCGTGGCACTGGATTTCAAACATGTCCTCGCGCGTATAGGTGCACGGTGCAGCGAAGAATACGCCCATCGCTTCATCGATGGGCTGATCATTCGCATCCACGGCATAGCCGTACATCATCCGGTGCGATTGAATCTGCTTCGCCCGCGCCGGATGAAACGCCGCTTCAAATATCTCCCGCGCGCGTTCGCCGCTCGCGCGCACGATGGCGATGCCGCCCTCGCCCGCGGCGGTCGCCACCGCGCAAATCGTATCCTTCATATCTTTCTATTATTATTCTTTCGATTATTTTCCGCCGGTGCGAACGGGCAGAATCAGGTGCAGATAATTGTGATCGCCCTCGGGGGTAATGATGCACGGGCTTACAGAATTATTCATGTTCAGTTCGATGCGCTCCGCATTGATATAGCGAACCACGTCGGACATGTATTTTACATTGAACGCGATCTTGATCGCCGCGCCCTGCTGCTGTACCTCCAGTTCCTCGCGCACATCGCCGATCTGAGAATGTGCTTCGATCACCATCACGCCGTCCTCGATGCGCAGGATGATCAGATTGTTGCTGCCCTCGCGCGCAATCAGCGCGGCGCGATCGATGCAGCGGCGGAAGGGATCCAGATCTACGGTCACGCGCGTGCCGAAGCTGGCGGGCAGAATCTGGCGATACTGCACGTATTCGCCCTCCACCAGAATCACGTAAATATCGGTATCCTCCAGACCGATGTGCAATTTACCGCTGCCGAAGGAAAGCTGCGCAAACGCATCCTCCTTATCGGACAGGAGCTTGCCGATTTCGCCGATGGCGCGGCCGGGGATGATCGCGTTGAATTTTTCCAGCACATCGCTGCACTGCGCCTTGCACAGCGCCAGTCGATAGCCGTCCAGCGCCACCATGGTCACATCGCCGTTCACGATCTCCAGCAGCGCGCCGGTCAATACCTCTCGCATATCATCCTGCGCGATGGCGAATTCAGTCTTTTGGATCATATCGCGCAGCATATCCTGCGGCAGGGAAATTTCGCGTTCGTTTTCCAGACGCGGCAGGCGCGGATACAGATCGGCGTCCTGACCGGCGATGTTCGTGCGGCTGCCCGCGCTGCGGATTACGAATACAAAGCGTTCGTTCATTTTAATGTTCACCGTACCATCCTGCAAACGGCGCACGATTTCGGTGAACAGCTTGCCGGGTACAACGCCGCGGCCCTGTTCTTCAATATCCGCATCGATGCAGGTTACGATGGTCATCCGTTCATCCGAACAGGTCAGCTGCAGCCGGTCCTCCAGCGCTTCGATCAATATGCCTTCCAAAATCTGGTTGCTGGTGCGGCTTGCCAGTGCCTTGGTCGCGATTTGCAGCGCTTCCATTAATTTCTGCGTGGAACAAGAAAATTGCATGTGTTGCCTCCTGCTGTTATCTGTAGAATATATATAAGGTAGACGTAGTAATAGAGCTGTGGATACTGTGGATAAACCGTACAAACGCCACAAAAACCCCTGAAATTGCGCGCTTTTTGGCGAATCGGTTTATCAACATACGCTGTGCAGATACTGTAGACAGTTTCGATCTTATCCACAGCGCGGCGGCGGTTATCCGTTTTTGATCATCGCCTGAAGCTCCTCGATGCGCTTTCGGAACGAAAAATCCGCCTTGATTTTCTCCGCGATTTTATCGCATCCGTGCATTACCGTGGTATGATCGCGCCCGCCGAACGCCACGCCGATGTTCGTTGTGGATAACTGCGTCATTTCCCGACAGAGATAGATGGCGATCTGCCGCGGCAGCGCGATATCACGGCTGCGTTTCTTCGACAGCATATCTTCGTTGGATACGCCGTACTGTTCGCAAATCACCTGCGCGATCAATTCCGGCGTAATCCGCCGCGCATCCTGCGTTTTTACCAGCTGCTGCAGCGAATCCCGCGCCGCATCCAGCGTGATGGGAATATTCATCAGTTCGCATTGCGCGTTCAGCCGCGTCAGCGTGCCTTCCAGCTCACGGATGTTCGATTCCACGTGCTCCGCGATATAATCGATCACGTCCGCGGGCACGTCGATCCCATCGTCCTGCGCCTTTCTGCGAAGAATCGCCACGCGCGTTTCGAATTCCGGCTTCTGAATATCCACGATCAGACCCCATTCGAACCGGCTGCGCAGGCGTTCCTCCAATGTGGGAATGTCCTTCGGCGGTCGATCCGAGGATATGATGATCTGCTTGCCGCGCGAATGCAGATCGTTGAACGTATGGAAAAATTCCTCCTGCGTGGTCTTGGTGCGCGATAAAAACTGAATATCGTCCACCATCAGCACGTCCACGTTGCGCATCTTGCTACGCAGTGCCGCCGTGCCCTTCTTGCTGACGATCGCATCGATCAGTTCATTGGTGAAGCTTTCCGATGTGGTCAGGAGCACATTCTTCATCGGATCGTCCGCCATCACGTAATTGCCGATCGCATTCATCAG
The DNA here is from genome assembly GCA_934663625.1 of uncultured Clostridia bacterium. GTDB lineage: Bacteria > Bacillota > Clostridia > Christensenellales > Aristaeellaceae > SFTH01. Next base: position 1,549 of record CAKUKP010000010.1, on the reverse strand, counting down.
ATGCGTCTTGCCCAGACCTACGCTCCCATAGATGAACAGCGGATTGTATGCGTTGCTCGGATCCTCCGCTACCGCCAGCGAAGCCGCATAGGCGAAATTGTTGCTGTTGCCCACCACAAAATTATCAAATGTGTATTTCGGGTTCAGCATCGTGCGGCTTACCGCGTCCATCTGGCGCTGCATTTCATCCTTCGTATGAAATTCCAGCTCATAGCTTCTGCCAAAACAGATGCTCACCAGATTGTACAGATCCGTGAAATACCGGTTCTTTACGTGGTTGATGTTGAAGGAATCGCGGCCGGTGATGATCAGCGAATCCTGCGTGACGGAATACAGCTCCAGCGGGCGGATCCATTGTTCGTAGGATACGCGGCTCAGATTGTCCTGCAGGTGTTTACACACCTGTTCCCAAGCGTCCTTCTGCTCTTGCGAGTAATTCATGGCGGTTCACCATCCATTGGTTTTTGAAGTAGAAAAATCGAAAATATATCCACAATTCTGCAACAGGATGTGGATAAAATGGCTCATTCTGTGGATAATTACGATTCATTATAGCGTATGCGCGCGCCGATTGCAAGCGATTTTGAAGAATGGAACCAAATTGTCAAAATGCAGCAGAAAATTTTGCAAAAAGCAGGAACAAAATGGCAGCGGCGTTCGTCTATATAGGTGTTGAAAGGTTGTGCATAACCTGTTGACAGGCTGTCAAAAATCTGTTGAAACATGGAATTGGGAACGGAATTCGAAAACAATCGCACAATGCGCTTTCGTCTTTGACTTTCGCTTCCAACCGTGGTAAAATAAGCACTGACAGTATCGGGAAGAATAAAAAGCAGGGGGAAGAAAAAATGAAGAAGATCATTTCCAAGGTTCTCATCGTTGCCCTTCTGGCGTCCATGCTGATGACCGTAATGGCAACCACCGCGTTCGCGGCGACCACGATTTACATTACCGGCGAAAGCGTCTACGTGCGCAAGGGTCCTTCCAAGGATTATGCTGCGCGCGGCACCGTGCATTACGGCGAAGCCTATTCCGCGACCAGCACCGATAAGGATTCCCGCGGCGTAAAATGGTACAAGATTTCCTATAAGAATGGCACCGGCTGGGTATCCTCCAGATATGCTTCTACCACGAAGCCCGGCATGACCGCTTCCGGCAAGATCTATGCTACCGGCGGCAGCACCTATGTGCGTTCCTCCGCCAGCAAGTCCGGCAAGATCCTCACTACCCTCACCAAGGGTGCGGCCGCCACTTATCTGGGCGTAAAGCAGAAGGATTCCCGCGGCGTGTACTGGTACAAGGTTTCCTATAAGGGCGTTACCGGCTGGGTATCCTCCAGATACACCTCCACGACCGCTTCTTCCGGCAGTAGCGTGACCGGCACCATCAAGGCGACCTCCGGCAGCACCTACATCCGCGCGGATTACAATAAGGAAGCTGAAATCATCACCACCCTGTCCAAGGGCAATTCCGTTTCCTACCTCGGCGAAACCCGCACGGATTCCCGCGGCGTAGCATGGTACAAGGTGCAGACCAAGTCCGGCAAGAC
>CAKUKP010000009.1 GCA_934663625.1 uncultured Clostridia bacterium | reverse complement strand
CAACATATTAATCGCGCCAAATTTGCACGATTGAATAATTGTCGTTCCCTATTGACATAAACGACCGCTTAAATTATAATAAACAATAGCTGAACAGCGTGCGTTTAATCTAAACAAGCGTTTAGTAGCAATGTTTATACTGTAACAGAAGGTTGCATGGAAAGGGGCGAAATCAATTGATAAACGCAGCGCAATATCCAACGGACGCCGAGGCGCGCAGGCAGATTATCGAAGTTGGCCGCAGGATGTATGAAAAGAACTTCGTCGCCGCCAACGATGGCAACATCAGCTGTCGGGTTGCCGAGGACACGATCTGGGCCACGCCCACCGGCGTTTCCAAGGGCTTTATGACGGAGGACATGCTGGTGAAGATGCGCATGGACGGCATGGTGCTGTGTGCGGGAAAATCCGGCCCGTCCAGCGAAGTAAAGATGCACATCCGCATCTATCAGGAAAATCCGCGCGCGCAGGCGGTGTGCCACGCGCACCCGCCGCTGAGCACCTCCTTCGCCATCGCAGGGCTGGCGCTGGATCAGGCGATCTATCCGGAAGCGCTGGTCAATCTGGGCGTGGTTCCCTGCGTGCATTATGAATTGCCCGGATCGCAGGGCATACCGGATTCCGTCGCGCCCTACGCGAGGGATTACAACGCCGTGCTGCTGGGCAATCACGGCCCCGTTACCTGGGGGCGCGATCTGACCGAGGCATGGTATCGGCTGGAGGCGGTGGAGCATTACGCGATGATCACGCTCTACACCCGCATGCTCGGCCGCGCCAACGTGCTGAGCGATCGCCAGATCGATGCGCTTCTCGCCATCCGCGCAAAGCTGGGCGTGGTCACCGGCGGCCGCCCGCTGGGTGCGGAAACCGAAAGCAATCTGCGCGACGTCATTCTGAATGATGCTCCGAAAACCAAATGAATCTTGAAAACAAATTAACAGCAAAGGAAGGGAAAAATCATGTCCAAGTACGATACCTATTTCCTGATGAAGGAAACCGATGTTCCGGATTACGTCCAGACCCGCTACCCCGGCCATTTCGTGCCGGACGCCACGCTGACCGTGCATGAAATCGGCGACGGCAATCTGAATTACGTATTTCGCGTAGCAGAAGAAGCCACCGGCAAATCCGTCATCGTCAAGCAGGCGGGCGAAGCGCTGCGCATTTCGGCGGAAATGCATGTTTCCACCGACCGCAACCGCATCGAAAGCGAAATTCTGCAATTGCAGGATAAATATGCGCCCGGCTCCGTACCGAAGATTTACGGCTATGATACCGTGATGTGCGCATGCTGCATGGAGGATCTTTCCGATCACGAACTGATGCGCTATGCGCTGATGCAGCACAAAACCTTCCCGCGCTTCGCTGATGATATCAGCACCTACATGGTCAATACGCTGCTGAAAACCACCGATGTGGCGATGGAGCACAAGGAAAAGAAGGCGCTGGTGAAGAGCTTTATCAACCCCGAGCTGTGCGAAATCACCGAAGATCTGGTGCTGATGGAGCCGTACAACGATATCAATCACCGCAATCTGGTGTTCCCCGCCAACGCGGAATTCGTAAAGCGCGAGCTATACGATGATGCGGCGCTGCATCTCGCCGTCGCGCGCCTGAAATTTGAATTCATGAACAACGCGCAGGCGCTGATCCACGGCGATCTGCACACCGGATCCATCTTCGTAAAGCAGGATTCCACCCGCGTTTTCGATCCTGAATTTGCATTTTACGGCCCGATGGGTTATGATATAGGAAATGTGGTTGCAAACCTAATATTCGCGTGGGATAATGGATGTGCGGCAGGTGCCGAAGCCTTCTGCCGGTGGGCGCTGGACGCCATCCGCGATACGATCGATCTGTTCCGCGAAAAGTTTGTCAAATGCTTCGATGAATGCGTAACCGAGCCGATGGCGAAGGTGCCCGGCTTCCGCGAATTCTATCTGGACAGCATTTTAAGCGATACCGCGGGCTACGCGGGCACCGAGCTGCACCGCCGCACCGTGGGCATGGCGCAGGTGAAGGATGTAACCACCATCGCCGATCCCGAAAAGCGCGCCCACGCCGAGCGCGTGAACATCATCTGCGGCAAGGATTATATCCTGAACCGCACCGAATTCAAAACCGGCGCGGATTTCGTAAACGCCGTGCTGCGCGCCGACAAAGCCGCTGAATAAGGAGGGATTGATCCATGGCTGAAATCAAAAAGAACATCATGAGCTATGAAACCGTTGCGCTGGATGATGAAAACAGCGCGCTGCTCATACTGGATCAGACCCGCCTGCCCTCCGAGGTAGAGGTGCTGCATCTTACCGAAGTTCAGGAATTCTGGGATGCGATCTATCTGCTGAAGGTGCGCGGCGCACCCGCGATCGGCTGTTCCGCGGCGTTCGGCATCTATCTGGCGGCAAAGAAGATCGATACCGATGATTTCAATACCTTCTATCGCCAGTTCAAGGCGGATAAGGATTATCTGGATTCTTCGCGGCCCACGGCGGTCAACCTCAGTTGGGCGCTGAACCGCATGGAAAAGGTGGTGCTGGACAACCGCGATAAGAGCATCGCCGAAATCAAGGCGCTGCTGCGCGATGAAAGCATCGCCATCAAGGAAGAGGATGTGCGCATGTGCCGCGCCATCGGCGAATACGGCCTTACGCTGATCCACGACGGCGCAGGCGTGCTGACGCACTGCAACGCCGGCCAGCTTGCCACATCGAAATACGGCACGGCGCTTGCGCCGCTGCATTTGGGGCGCGAGCGCGGCATGAATTTCCGCGTATTTACTGATGAAACCCGCCCGCTGCTGCAGGGCGCGCGCCTGAGCGCGTTTGAACTGTTCGCCGACGGCGTGGATACCACCGTGATCTGCGATAATATGGCTTCGCAGGTCATGAAGAACGGCTGGGTAGACGCCGTATTCGTCGGCTGCGACCGCGTCGCCGCCAACGGCGATACCGCGAACAAGATCGGCACCTCCGGCGTGGCGATTCTGGCAAAGCACTACGGCATTCCGTTCTATGTGCTGGGCCCCACCTCCACGATCGATATGAGCATTCCCAACGGCGACGCCATCACCATCGAACAGCGCAAGCCTGAGGAAGTGACCGAAATGTGGTACAAGAAGCGCATGGCGCCGGAAGGCGTGAAGGTATACAACCCCGCCTTCGATGTTACCGACCATGATCTGATCGCCGGCATTGTTACCGAGCACGGCATCGCCCGCCCGCCGTACAGCGAATCGCTGAAGGAAATCTTCCGCAAAAAGACGGAAGCCGAAAAGGCACAGCGCTGATCATTCTGTTTATAAACTGGCGGGGGTAACTACCTCCCCCGCCAGTTATCCCATGCATTGCAACAGGAGGCAACAACATGCTGAAAGGAATTTCCCCGATTCTGACCCCCGATCTTCTGAAGGTTCTCGCCGAGATGGGACACGGCGATGAACTGGTGATCGGCGATTGCAACTTCCCCGCCGCATCCATGGGACAGCGCTGCGTTCGTCAGGACGGCCAGAACGCCGATGAACTGCTGAACGCGATCCTCGATCTGTTCCCGCTGGACACCTATGTAGAAGCGCCCGTCACGCTGATGCAGGTAACACCCGGATCGATGGATGGCAATCCGCCCATCTGGGATCGTTTCCACGCCATCGTGGAGGCGCACGAGCCGGGCACGAAGTTTGAATGCATCGATCGCTTTGATTTCTACGAGCGCGCAAAGAAGGCCTATGCCACCGTCGCCACCACGGAGCGCGCGCTCTACGCCTGCATCATTATCAAAAAGGGCTGTCTGCTGTAATCTACCGGCGGAACAGGCTCAGTCAGTGAGGGATTTGGATGACAATTCGGGAAATTGCCGCGCTTTCGGGCGTATCAGCGGCTTCGGTTTCGCTGGTGATCAACAATCGCAAGGGGGTCAGCGATGAAACCCGCCGCAAGGTTATGGCGGTTATTCAGGAAAACGGCTATTCTGCCGCGCCCAAAAAGCGTCGGGAGCCGAACGCGCGCCTGATGGTCATCAAATTTCACACGCACGGCGCTACGGAGGAAAACCAGGGCTTTATCGCATCGATCATCGATCAGATCGAAAGCGAATGCCGCCGGCATTCCTTCCAGCTGGTCATGGCGCGCTGTCAGGCGGATAACGCCGTGGAAATGCTGAACCGCCTCATGGGCGATCCGCCGGACGGCGTAATTCTGATGGGCACGGAATTGAATCCGGAGCATTACCCGCTGCTGGATCTGATCACGGTTCCCACCGTGGTCGTGGACAACAACCTGCACTATGGCGGGCTGGACAGCGTCGTAATGGACAATGAAGCCATCGCCGCCACCGCCGTAGATTATCTCTACAGCCTCGGCCACCGCGATATCGGCTATCTGCAATTTGATCTGCCGATTCATAACTGTCAGGAGCGCTACCGCGGCTATGCCGCGCGGATGCGCGAATTGAACCTGCCCGTGCCGGAGCCGTTCCCGATCGCAACCACGCTGAACGCCACCTATGAAGCTATGAAGGTAATCCTGCGCGAGGGCAGATTTCAGCCCCACGCCGCTTTCATCGCGGATAATGATTCCGTCGCCATCGGCGCGTGCAAGGCGCTGATCGAAGCCGGTTATCGCATACCGGAGGATTTTTCCATCGTCGGCGTGGACGATATTCCGTTCAGCGCCGTTTCCACGCCTGCGCTGACCACGCTGCGCATTTCCCGCAGTACGCTGGGTTCACTGGCGGTAAAGCTGCTGCGGATGCGCATGAAAAATCCATCCTGGCCCGCCATGCACGTGCAGATTGACGGCCAGCTGATCGAACGGCAAAGCTGCCGCGCCGCGCGGCCGTGAATTCCGGCGGAACACTGCCGCACAAAGAAGGCGTTATGCATAATAGAAAAGTGGCTATGAAAAAGCGATTCGCTTCTTCATAGCCACTTGCCATTTCCCGCTTTATTTGGCGAATTCCACCGCTCTGGTTTCGCGGATTACGTTCACCTTGATCTGTCCGGGATATTCCATTTCCTTTTCGATCTTCTTCACGATTTCGCGCGCCAGCACCAGCGTGCCCGCATCGTTTACATCTTCGGGCTTTACGATGATGCGCACTTCGCGGCCGGACTGGATCGCATAGCAGGTTTCCACGCCATCGAAGGAATAGGCGATGGATTCCAGCTTCTCCAGACGCTTGATGTAGTTTTCCAGCGATTCTCTGCGCGCGCCGGGGCGTGCCGCGGAAATCGCATCCGCCGCCTGTACCAGAACGGCTTCAACGCTCGCCGCTTCCACATCGTTGTGGTGCGCCGCGATGGCGTTGACCACCAGATCGCTTTCGCGGAACTTCTTCGCCAGATCCGCGCCGATGGTTACGTGCGTGCCCTCGACCTCATGATCGATCGCCTTGCCGATATCATGCAGAAGACCCGCGCGCTTCGCCAGATTCACATCCGCGCCCAGCTCGGCGGCCATAACGCCCGCCAGATGGCTTACCTCGATGGAATGGCGCAGTACGTTCTGACCGTAGCTCGTACGATAGCGCATGCGGCCCAGCAGGCGAACCAGTTCGGGATGAATGCCGTGCAGGTTGGTTTCGAAGATCGCCTGTTCGCCGGCTTCGCGAATCTGGTTGTCCACTTCCTTCTTCGCCTTTTCGACCATTTCTTCGATGCGGGCGGGATGGATGCGGCCATCGTTGATCAACTTTTCCAGCGCGATGCGCGCTACTTCGCGGCGCACCGGATCGAACGCGGAAATGATTACGGCTTCCGGCGTATCATCAATGATCAGATCAACGCCCGTCGCGGTTTCCAGCGTGCGGATGTTGCGGCCCTCGCGGCCGATGATGCGTCCCTTCATATCATCGTTGGGCAGGGCGACCACGGATACGGTGGTTTCCGCCACATGATCCGCCGCGCACTTCTGAATGGCGGTGGAGATGATATCGCGCGCCTTCTTATCCGCCTCTTCCTTGGCGCGCTGTTCAATTTCGCGCACCATCACGGCGGCGTCGTGATAGGCATCCTTCTGAACGCGGTCGATTAAGATGTTCTTGGCTTCTTCGCTGGTCATGTTGGCGATGCGCTCCAGCTCCTGCTGCTGGCGATCGTGCATTTCCTGCGCTTCGGCTTCCAGACGTTCCGCCTCGCGATGCTTTTCATTGAGCTGTTCTTCGCGCAGCTCCAGATTGTCCATCTTCTTATCCAGCTGTTCCTCGCGGGTGTTTACGCGGCTTTCCAGGCGCGAAACTTCGCGGCGGCGATCGCGAACTTCCTTATCCAGTTCGTTCTTCAGGCGGATAATCTCTTCCTTGGCTTCCAGTACGGCTTCCTTTTTCTTATCCTCCGCCTTGCGCGTCGCTTCCTCCAGCAGGCTCTTTGCATATTCTTCCGTCTGTCCGATCTTCTTTTCCATGCCGTTCTTGCGATACATATAGCCCGCGATCGAACCGATGATCAGCGCGGCCAGCGCGGCAATTACGGCGATAATGATACTTCCAGTACCCACGAATTCAACCCCTCTCCCCTTGAAATGGTTTCAACTGTTTTCAACTGTTTAATAGGTAGTTATGACATGCGCGAAACTTCTATTCCGAAACGCTTGAAACGCCTCAAAAACCAAAAGCAAAACCGACAGAACGAATGCATACGCATCCGCCCGCCGGATCGAAGAAGAATATGGATCTGTACATTCCGCATCCGGACAATGCCGGTTCAATTGCGCTCGTCAACGCCCCGTTCCGGTTGGTTCATCCCCAGAACAGGTTCAGCGAACGGATCGATTTGCGTATCTCAGACTGCGGCGCTCCGCAATAAAAACATAATAGCCGTCGGTCGGCCGGACTTCCACCCCGCCGAATATCGCACGAATCTTATTTTTATACCACTCACACCGTTTTGTGACCATGTACAGCCTCCCGCCGATTTTCAATCGGTTGAAGCCCTTTTCAATAAAGCCCTTTGCCACGGAAAAATCCGTCTGGTACGGAGGATTGGAAAGGATGATATCGAAGCCCGTCGCATCCACGCTCTGAAAGCCGTCGGACAGACAGATGCTGATATTGCCCACGCCGTTCCGCACCGCGTTCCGGCGCGATACCTCTACCGCCACCGGATCGACATCGGACATGAAAACATTCTCTTCTCCGGCGATCTTCGCCGCCGCGACGCCAACGACGCCGCATCCGCAGCCAAGATCCATTATGCGCAAACCCGGCTCAATTTTGACATGCGAAAGCATCGCCAGCGTACCCCGATCCACATGTTCCGGAGAAAACAGCCGCGCGTCCGTTTCGAGCAGAATCCGCTCGCCCAGAACCACCGCTTCCAGAACGCCGTCATCGCGTATGCCCGTCATGCCGCACATTCACAACTTTCGTCAGGTTATTTGTCCATTGATTATTATAGCACACTCCGCACGAAATAAAAATGAATAATTCAAGTCAGTTTGGAAAAAATAATTTTACATTTGTACCGCATTTCGTCTGAAGGGAGAACAATCTGTGCCGATGCTGGTCGCCGCGGCGCTGCTGATCGCCTATGCAAACGCCGTTCCCGTAAATCTTGCCGTGCAGCTTACGCTGTGCGGCGGCGAAATCACCCTGAAAACGGGCGTATCCGCGTTCGCGCCGCCCGCCGTGCGCAAAAGCAGATCCCCAAAGCGCGCGCCCCGCGTTCCCGCGGATGTGATCGTTGATTTTCTGCGAAAGCTGCTTGCGCGCATCAGAATCGTATTTGTCCGCGCGGAGGGCACGGTGTGCGCGCGGGACGCGATGACCACGGCGCTGATCTGCGGCGGCGCGGAAATCATCTCCGCAGCGCTGACCGCATCCGGCGCGCGGGGCGTTCATCTGCACCTGACGCCCGATTTTTCAGATGGCGCGACCCGCCTCACCCTGCAAGGTATGATTTCCATACGAACGGGACAAATTATAGCCGCAGCCGCGCTGTGCGCCGCAGACAGAATAGAAGGCAGGTTTTTCAAATGGACAGACAGATAGACAGATTCAGCGATCATCACCCCATCGAGGGCATCATGGGCGCAACGATGGATCGCATGCGCGATATGGTGGACGTGGATACCGTAATCGGCGAACCGATCACCACCTGCGATGGATCGACCGTGATCCCCATTTCCTCGGTAAGCTTCGGCTTCGTATCCGGCGGCGGCGAATACCGCGCGAACCCGCCGAAGGGACAGGCGGACGACGGACGATTGCCCTTCGCGGGCGGCACTGGCGCGGGCGTAACCATCCGCCCGATGGGCTTTCTGGTGCAGGGACGCGATTCGGTGCGTCTGCTGCCTACGCAGCCCTACGCCCCCGTGGATCGCATGATCGAACTTGCGCCGCAGATCATGTCGGAAATCCGCCGTCTGCTGGCGGAAAAGAATAAGAAAGCACCCAATCCTCAGCCCCCGCAGGCGTAACGCATGTGGAAATTGTGTAATTCCCCGTAAATTAACGCCGATATGTATTGACTTTTGCACCGGATAATGGTATCTTGTACCGTGGAAGCTTTAAGACGGTACAGAGAGACCGACAAGGTGCCAAGACAATGGACATGGTTCCATTTCATTGTGTTGCAGCCGAATCCTGTCGCTCTGGCGGCAGGATTTTTTATGTGCGCGCATCTTGAAACTTCCGATCGGGAATACGAAAAACTGCGGTTTTGCGAATTCCCGCATTACAAAAACGGAGGGGAAAACCATGAAACTGATCTACGACGTAAACCAGAAGCCGCCCATCGGCAAGAATCTCGTGTACGCATTCCAGCAGGTGCTGGCGATTATGGCGGCGACGCTGCTGGTGCCGCTGCTGGTCGGCGAACCGCTGAATCAGGCGGCCGCGCTGTGCGGCGCAGGCTTCGGCACGCTGTTCTACATCTTCGTCACCAAGAAGAAGAGTCCCGTATTCCTCGGCAGCTCCTTCGCCTTCATCAGCCCCCTGATCGGCGCGGCCTCCTGCGGCTGCCTGGGCATCTTCCTGGGCGCTGTGTTCGCGGGTCTGGTCTATACGATCATCGCGCTGATCGTGAAAAAGACCGGCTCCGGCTGGGTCAACAAGCTCCTACCCCCCGTCGTCATCGGCCCCACCGTCGCGCTGATCGGTCTTTCCCTGTGCGGCAGCGCGGTCACCAACCTGACCAACACCAACGGCGGCGCAGAATACTACAATCTGGTGCACATCCTGCTGGGCATCTTCGCCTTCCTGGTAACCGTATGGGCGTCCGTAAAGGGCCCGAAGTGGATGCGCATGATTCCCTTCATCATCGGCATCGGCGCAGCGTACATCGTAGGTCTGGTACTGACCTTCTGCGGCGTACCGATCATCAACGTAGCGGCATATGACAACATGCAGTTCTTCAAGCTGCCCGAATTCACCTTCCTGGGCATGTTCTCCGGCAAGGGCGGCACGGTTTCCTCCTTCTCCGACGTACTGAACATCTTCATGCTGTTCGCGCCCGTCGCCTTCGTCACGCTGGCGGAGCACATCGCAGACCATAAGAACCTGTCCACCATCGTAGAACGCGATCTGATCACCGATCCCGGTCTGGATCGCACCCTGATCGGCGACGGCGTAGGTTCCATCATCGGTTCCTTCTTCGGCGGCTGCCCGAACACCACCTACGGCGAATCCGTCGGCTGCGTCGCCATCACCGGCAACGCCTCCGTCAGCACGATCGTGATCGCCGCGATCTACTGCATCATCCTGTCCTTCCTGGATCCCTTCACCTGCTTCGTAAACTCCATCCCGACCTGCATCGTCGGCGGCGTGTGCATCGCCCTGTACGGCTTCATCGCGGTATCCGGTCTGAAGATGGTACAGCATGTGGATCTGGGCGACAATCGCAACCTGTTCGTGGTCGCTTCCATCCTGGTATGCGGCATCGGCGGTCTGGAACTGAAGCTCGGCCCGATCACCATCAGCGCCATCGCAACCGGCCTGATCCTGGGCATCATCGTAAACGTACTCTTCAACAGAAGAAACGAAAAGGCGGGGCAGTAACGCGCTCCATACAAACCGGCGAGGTCAACGCGACCTCGCCTTATTTGATGTCTTTAAAGATTTATAAAGCTCCATCTGTCAAAGAACACAAGTCATTGCGCCGTTCCTCGGCTCCACCTGATGGGATTCGGCTTCACCTGTCAGAGAGCTCAACGCATTGCGCCGTTCCTTGGCTCCACCTGATGGGGGAGCTGGCAGCGGCACCGCCGCTGACTGAGGGAGAGAAACCCATATCGCAGAACCAGTCAAAACTCGCAGTAATTCGAAATGTACATTATCTCTCCTTCCGTCATCGCGACAAGTCGCGCTGCCACCTTCCTTTTAGCAGTCGCGTGCTGCTTGCACCCCGCGACCAGCCCGGACGCATTCTTCGAATGCCAGTCCGGCGCTGCCGAAACCCGCTTCGCGGGTCTTCGGTGCGTGTCATCAGAGGAAGGCAAAATTACGACCAGTCAGCCCTGAAAAACGCAAAACCACCAATTTGTTTCCGGTATAAAAAGTTCACTCAGTTTGGCTCCACCACTTCAATACTTCCGCGAATCATGCCCATCCAGCAGCTATAGGTCATGGATTTTTCCGGCGTGAATTCGATGATGTTTTCGCCCGTGTGAAAGGTATATTCCAATTGCAGATCGGGAATGTACATGCGATTGTTGCAGCCGTTGATCGATCCCTCCGGCGCATCGATGATCCATCGAACGGGTTTGTCCGCCTCCACCGTGATGCTGGGATACCGGTTCGGCAGCAGCGTGCTGCGCACGATCTGCATATCGGCTTCGGTCTGCGCCACATTCGTTTCCGTAACCGTCTGCGCATCCGGCAATATACCCGTCAGCGCCGCGCCCTGCGTCATCATCGCCAGCGCCATCACCGCGACCAGTACCGCTCCGGCGGCGGTAATCGTTTGATGGAACCTGCGCCCAAGCGCCGCCATCGCCGAACCGACGCCCAGCATCAGCGGCACGGTGCCCAGACAGAAGCACAGCATGGAAAGCGCGCCCCGCACCGGATTTGCGGAGGCGAGCGCCAACAACTGCATCGATTGCAGGGGGCCGCAGGGCATAAGTCCATTCAGCAGTCCCACCACAAACGGCGCGTTTGCCCGTTTCCGAAGCACGGGAATGCGCAGATGCAGCCGGCGAAGCGCCGGAAACACGCCGAGCAGATTCAGCCCCGTCAGCAGCATCATCGCGCCCACCGCCAGCTTGAATATGCCCTGCATCTGAGCGGACAGCCCGATTTGCAGCCCCGTTCCCAGCAGCATTCCGATCAGCCCCAGCATAAAGCCGACGCCCGTATACGAAAGCACCCGCCCCGCCTGATAGGCGATCGTTCCGCGAAACGCGCTTCCGCCCTGCCCCGACAGGCTCTGTGAAAGCCCGATGCCGCCGCACATCGCCACGCAATGCACCGAAGTGGTCAAGCCGATCACGAACAGCGCGCCGTAGCTCATGCCCGTCTGCGCCAGTTCGCCGGGCACCAGTCGGTTCAGAACGCCCGTGTATTCCAAAAGCAGGTACAGCGCGAGGATCAAAAACACATAGCCCGCCGCGCGCGCCCCTTTGGGGATTCGGCTGCGCGCCTCAATATCGTAGCCCGCCGCGCGCACCGCCCGCTGCAATTGCGCGAGCGTGGTTTTGCCCGCGTCGTAGCAGACCTCCGCCGTGCCCTTTTCATAGCTGACAGAAACCGCCCTTACGCCGGACGCCCCTTCCAGCGCCCGCTGCACCTTCTGCCTGCACATCGCGCAGGTCATGCCCCCAATTTTCAAAACGCAGCGTTCCATCGACTAAAGCCCCTTTTTCCAGTTCGCAAAGGAGCCCGCCGCCCTTTGCAGCTCCTCCGCAGGGATTACGATGGCGGTTTCCGTCTGCGTATAGCTGTCGACGGGCAGCGGCGTGCATCCGCCGGTTTTCTGTCCCACCGATTCCAGCGAAAACGCGTTCCCGCAGTTCATGCAGTACAGCAGCCCGTTCTGATATTCAAAATAGGCGTAGGGCGAACCCATGCAGACCTGACAGGTATTGTACGCGATGTGCGGTTTGCCCGCCGAATCCAGCAGGGCGATCACCTGCATGGCGACGCCGTTCTGGTTCCAATCCCAGAATGTAGGCTCGGTCTTCAATTGATCGATCGAAATCGTAAGACCGGTATCGGCTGCATTGACGGCTGCCTGCGCCGCCTCCGGCGCGCTTTCCTTCGAACATCCGCCGAGCAGCAGACACGCAAGGCAGAAAAACACGATCACCGCATTTCGTTTCATACATTTATACCTCCCACAGAAATTCCGTAGGAACGCATTATATACCCATCAGCCTACTATGTCAATATGTTATACGGGCCCGAATGCGGCTTTTGCGTTATAATTCAAAAAAAGCGGCGATGAGCCGCTTTCAGACCGCTGACAAAGTAGTCAATGGCTTTACTTCACACTGCAGAAGAATACGGAACGCAGCCCCTGCCTTCCTCTGATGAGGAAGGTGTCAGCAAGGCGGCAAACCTGTTGGTTTGCCGGTCTGCCTTTAGGCAGACTGCCGACGGCTCAATCGAAGATTGAGGCGCGGCACCGAAGGCTGACGGAAGGAGAGATAACGTACCTATCGAATAATTGCAGGTTCTGCGGCAGGGGATTCTCTCCCTCAGTCGGCTGCGCCGACAGCTCCCTCTCAGATTGAGCCAGGAGAACGGCATAACCCCTGTATTCTTCTCGGCTGGAGCCAGAAACAAAAGAAGCTATGCAGCGTTTGTCAGTGCTCACGGTCTTTGTCCCATGCCGCCCTCGAGCGTGATGGTCTCGCCGGACATATATTTGAAATCGGGCGAAGCGAGCTGCACGCAAACGCGGCCGATTTCGGCTTCCACATCGCCGAAGTGCCCCATCGGCGGCATTTTTACATTTGCGGCAAAGGCTTCGGGGTATGCCGTCTGGAACTGCTCCAGCTGCGCCGTCCACGCCAGCGGGCAGACGATATTTACATTGATGCCGTCCCTGCCCCACTCGGTCGCCGCCACGCGCGAAAGGCCGCGAATGCCCTCCTTGGCGGCGGCGTAGGCGCACTGACCCGCGTTGCCGAAGAGCCCCGCGCCCGACGCAAAATTGATCACGCTGCCGCGCGATTTCGCCAGATACGGATAACACGCCTTCATATAGTAGAAGGTGGCATAGAGTCCGGAATACATCGTCAGATCAAACTGTGCCGTGGTGTGCTGTGCAAGCGGCACGCCGCTGGCGGAGGCCTGCGCATTGTTGATCAGCACCTGCAGATCACCAAAGGTTTCAATGGTTTTCTGCACGACGTTGTTCACGATGGCTTCGTTATCCGCGCCCGCGCTGACGTCCGCCTGAACCGGCAGCACGCGCACGCCGTACCTGCGCTCAAGCTCCTCCTTCGCATCCTGAAGCTTGCGCATATTGCGGCCGGTGATCACCAGATTCGCGCCCTCCGCCGCATAGCAGTTCGCAATGCCATAGCCGATCGAACCGCAGCGCCCGTCGCTGAGCACCGCGCGCCCCGCACCGGTGATAATCGCCGTCTTTCCCTTGAGAAATCCCATGCATATGCCCCCTTTGAGAATGGTTCTAAATAATTCGCCAACATTTATTAGTATATACAAATAATCAATATTTGTAAATTGGCAAATCCAATAAATAAACGCTTATTATTTTTGTTTTATAATGTAAAATATTCCATTTATGAGAATTATTATTCTTCCAACGGAGAATATCAGCTAAACGCCTGACCCTCGCAGACTACTTAGTGGAACATCCCTATGTGCGCTATGCCAACTGAATAACGCCCATCGCCCCACTCTGGCAGGACTTTTCTACGCGAAACAGAACATACAAAACGACCATCTTTCCGCCGCCGGAAAAATGGCCGTTTTTGCAAAATATAATTTGACGTATAATTACCGCTGTGTTATAATACCAATGGAATCTTCGGGTTCTCGGCAGGAAGGAAACAGATGGCGCTTGGCTTTTACCCCTCCCATACAAAGGGAGGTGATAGTTGTGACCGATTACGAAATTCTCGCGATTGTTCTCATGATTATCACTGTGGCATTTTCGATACACAACGAAAGCCATAGAAAGTAGCAAAGTTAAAGCCGCCATCCAGCGCTGCTGGTAGGCGGCTCCTCAACATAACGGAGGGAGAAGCCTTTCCCGAAGCGTCATCCCTTCCTGCTGTTATTATAGCACGCCGGTCTGTGCTCTGTCAACACCAATGGTTTAACGTTTCCCATTTGATTTTTAAGTCTGATTTCCCCTCTCAAATTCGACCATATAACCATATTATAACCACATACAAAAGAAGCTGTTTCATTCGGTTTCGTAACCTTTTGAAACAGCCCTTTGCAAATCATCCCGCGCTATTTATCGTACAGCGCCACGCTCATTTCGCCATCATCGAATTCCGGCATCCGCACGCGAATGAATTCGCTCTGCGCGGTGGGAATATTTTTGCCCACGAAATCGGCGCGGATCGGCAATTCGCGGTGCCCGCGATCCACCAGCACCGCCAGCTGAATCCGTTTGGCGCGGCCGATGTCCATCAGCGCGTCCATCGCAGCGCGCACGGTTCTGCCGGTGTAGAGCACATCATCCACCAGCACCACGGTTTTATCCGTGATATCAAAGGGAATATCGGTGCGGTTCAGGCGGGGTTCGCTGGATGCGAGCGTCAGATCATCGCGGTAGAAGGTGATATCCAGCGTGCCTACGTTCACCTGTGTTCCCTCCACGCGCGCGATCGCATCGGCGATCATCCGCGCCAGCGGTTCGCCGCGCCTGCGAATGCCCACCAGCACCACATTTTCAACGCCCTTGCTGCTTTCGATGATTTCATGCGCGATTCGAGTGGTGGTGCGCATAATCTGTTTATCATCCATGATCTGCGTTTTCTTCTGCATGAAAAATCCTCCCTGCGTATTAATCGTAACGGTCGCGCCAGCGCTGCTTTGCCTCGTTCAGCAGCAGCACATAGCGTTCGTGGCGCTGCGCATCCACATCTCCCGCGCGCACGGCGTCCAGCACCGCGCATTTCGGTTCCGTGGCATGGCAGCACGGCTGGAAATAGCATCCGCCCTCGTAGGGCATAAATTCGGGATAATAATTCTGCAATTCCACGGGATCGATCAAATCGCTGTCCAGCAGGGAAAAGCCGGGCGTATCCAGCACCATGCCGCCGCTCGCCAGTGGAATCAGTTCGCACCGGCGCGTGGTATTTCTGCCGCGCTCAATCTTCGCGGACAGATCGCCGGTTTCCAATTCCAGCCTGTACAGCGCGTTGATCAACGAAGATTTGCCCGCGCCGGATTGCCCCGCCAGCGCGTGAATCCTGCCGCGCAGCGCATCGCGCAGGGCATCGATGTTTTCCCCCGTGCGCGAGGATACGCAGATGGCGTTCACCTCCGCGCCGCGGTATTGCCGAGCGATCTCCCGCGCGCGATCCGCGTTCAGATCGCATTTGCTAACCGCCAGCATCGCTTCAATTCCCCGCTGCCGCGCGGTTAAAATCATTCGATCCGCCAGCAGAAGATCCGGCTCCGGCGCGGCGCAGGAAACCACGATCACGATCACATCGATGTTCGCCACCGGCGGCCGAACCAGTTCGTTCCGGCGCGGCAGGATGGAATTGACCCATCCGTCCTCCTCGCCCGTTCCGGGCGTCATTTCCACGCGATCGCCCACCTTGGGCTTCATGCCGTCGCGGCGAATTTTTCGCTGGGCGCGCAGGGTGTACGTCGCTCCCGCATCATCCATGGCGGTATAAAATCCGCCGATCCCGCGCAAAATCGTTCCCTGCAAAATGTATCCTCCGTATCTCTATCATTCAAAGTACAGGTTCAGCGTTTCCATCAGCACATCATCCATGAAGATTTCCACGGTATGCAGCCCCGCTTCGGAGCTGCTGATTTCCGCGTAATGCGTGCCCGCGGGCATCCGCTGGTTCATCGCTTCGATCGAAACGCCGCTGGGCGTGGTCAGCTTCATCGCCACGCGCACGTTGTCCAGCGGAACCACCAGCATCACCGGCTGCGCGGGCATATGCAGCATTTCCCGCGTCTGACATACGGTAATATCCACCGGCGTATCGGTCAGCACCTGCGTATAGGGCGCGATGCTCTGATCGATCACGCGTCCCGCCTGCGCATCGGCGCTATCGCCCTCGGATACCGTGCCGAGCGTCAAGCCCTCCGCGCGCAGAAGCGCCTGCGCGCCCTCCAGCGTCAACCCCGTCAACGGCGGCATGGATACGCATTTTCCGCTCACGCGCAGTTCGATCGCCTTATCGCGCGAGGTCGTGCCCGGCTCCGCATCGGTGGAAACCACCGTGCCCGCCGGCAAATCCGATTGAATGTACACCACCGTGTAATCGCGCACGCGCGCCGCGTCCAGCGCCTGAAGCGCGCGATCCACATCCCAGCCGGTCATATCCTCCAATTCATACCATTGGCTGCCCAGGCTGATCGTAATCGTAACCGGCGCGCCCTTGCGCACGTATTCGTCCTGCGCGCACGATTGCAGCATCACCTGTCCGGACGCGTAATCCTCGCTGTAGGCGGTTACGATCTGCGGCTGCAAACCGATATTGATCAGCGCGCACACCGCCTGGCTCTGTTCCATGCCCAGCAGATCGGGCATGCGCCGGTATTGCAGCGATCGCCCCAGCATCACGCCGCCCGCGATCACGAATATCAGAATCACCACTGCGGTAATCAGCGCTGTGCGCACGCCCGGATGCATCGGCTTTTTGCCCGCCGGCTTATCGCCGGTTCCGGGCTCATCGATCCGCTTATCTGCCGTCTGCGCGTTCGCATCCGCCGCGGCGGGCGCATCCGCATTCGATTCGGGCGCGCTTTCGTCCGGATCGGGATAATGCACAAATCCGCCCCGCGGCTGTTCGATCGTCAGGCGCAGATCCTGCGCCATTTCCGCTGCGGATTGATAGCGGCGCTTTTTATCCTTGCACAGCGCGCGCATCACCACTTCATCCAGCGCGCGCGATATCCGGCTGTTGCGCATTCGCACGGACGCGGGCATTTCGCGCACATGCTTCAGCGCCACCGACGCGGGCGTATCCCCATCGAACGGCACCTGTCCGGTGAGCATTTCATACAGCACCACGCCCACGGAATACAGATCGGATTGTTCATCCGCCACTTCGCCGCGCGCCTGTTCGGGGGACAGATAATGCACGCTGCCCAGCGCCTGCCCTTCGGCGTCCGCCGTGGGGCCGGTTTTCAGCCGCGCGATGCCGAAATCCGCCACCTTGATCCGGCCTTCGCCGTCCACCAGAATGTTCTGGGGCTTGATATCGCGATGCACAATGCCGTTCCGGTGCGCGTGATCCACCGCCGCCAGAATGCGAATCGCCATGCGCAGCGCCACATCGGGGTGAATGCGCCCCTCCTGCCGGATCATTTCTTTCAACGTGCGCCCGTCCACATATTCCATCACGATATAGCGCATTTCATGATCGATGCCCACATCCAGCATGTTTACGATGTTTTCGTGGGACATCTTCGCGGCGGCCTCCGCTTCCAGACTGAACCGATGCACAAAATCCATATCGGTCTGGTATTCCGACCGAAGCACCTTGATCGCGACGGTTTTATTCAATTGTATATCTCGGGCCCGATACACCACAGCCATGCCGCCCGTGCCGACGACGGCTTCGATCAGATACCGGCCCGATATGAGCCGTCCGATCATAGATCGTCCTCCCCGCAGATTACGTACATCGCCGTGATATTATCGCTGCCGCCGTTCTTCAGCGCCAGCCGCACAAGATCGTCCAGCTTATCCTGCCACGTCTTATGTCCGGTGGAGTATTCCAGAATTTCGCGCTCGTCCACGCAGTTGGAAAAACCATCGGTGCACAGCAGGAATACATCGCCCGCCTGCAGATCGATTTCGATCAAATCCACCTCGACGTGCGCATCCGTGCCCAGCGCGCGGGTGATCAGATTCCGGCGCGGATGGTATTTCGCTTCGCGCTGGGTAATGATGCCCTTTAGCACCATTTCCTCCACCACCGTATGATCGATGGTCAGCCGCATCACCGTGCCCTTGCGCAGAAGGTATGCCCGACTGTCGCCCACGTGCGCGATACTCGCGCGGCCCGCGTTCAGCATCAGCGCCGTAAACGTCGTACCCATGCCCGAACAGCTGATGTTCCTTCCGGCTTCCCGATAAATGCACGAATTCGCGCATTCCACCGCCTGACACATCGCGGTCAGCGTCTTTGCGCCCGCGCGCATCTTCTGCGCAAACGCATCCACCGCCATCGCGGAGGCGACTTCGCCGGCGTTATGCCCACCCATGCCGTCCGCCACGGCGCAGAAGCTTTCCTCGCCCTGGGGCAGATAATAGGAATCCTCGTTCAGCTCTCGGCTGTTGCCGATATCGGTTTTGACGTATACCTTCATTTGTGTTCCTCCGTAAGGGGGCGGTTCTATGGCCTAATTGTTTTCCGAAAGATATTTCCTGCGCAGCTGGCCGCACGCGCCATCGATATCCGCGCCCATTTCGCGGCGCACCGTGGCGGAAATGTTTTTCAGCTCCAGCCGCTTCAGAAACGCCGCCACATCCTGCTTCGTGGGCGCTTCCAGATTGCGTTCCTTCACCGCGTTCAGCGGGATCAGATTCACATGGCAGCGCATCCCGCGCAGGCGGCGCGCCAGTTCCTCCGCGTGGCGCACTTCACTGTTCATATTTCTGATCAGCGCATATTCAAATACCACGCGGCGGCCGGTTTTTTCGCTGTACCGGCGGCACGCGGCGATCACATCCTCATAGGCGTAGGCGTGCGCGATGGGCATGATCTTCTGGCGAATTACATCGTTCGGCGCGTGCAGCGAAAGCGAAAGCGTAACCGGCAGACCTTCATTGCAGAATTGATCGATCCGCGGCACCAATCCGCAGGTGGACAGCGAAATATTGCGAATCGAAATATTCAAACCCGCATCGCTGTTTACCAGCCGCAGAAATTTTACCACGTTATCGTAATTATCAAATGGCTCGCCGCTGCCCATCAGCACGATGTTGTGTACGCGGCGCGCCGCATCCTGCGCCTGAATGTGGCGGTTCGCCGCCACCACCTGCCCCAGAATTTCTCCTGCGGACAGATTGCGCACGCGGCCCTCCAGCGTGGACGCGCAGAACGCGCAGCCCATGCGGCAGCCCACCTGCGTGGAAACGCACAGCGTATCGCCGTAATGATAGCGCATCACAACGCCCTCGATCAGATTGCCGTCGCGAAGGCGATACAGGAATTTTTCCGTGCCGTCCAGCTTGGATTTGTAGGATTCCTGAATGGACACCGGATTTGCCACGGCGATTTCACCGATTTTTGCCCGCAGCGCCGCGGAAAGATTGGTCATTTCATCGATCTCCGCGCCGCGCTTCAGCCATTCGGCGATCTGCTTTGCGCGAAATTTGCTCTCGCCCAGATCCTCGGTTACGAAGCGCAGAAGCTCCTCCGCGTTCAGGGAGAGCAGTTCGATCTTATCCGTCATGCCCGTATTTCCTTTCTGCGCAGGCGCGCGATAAAGAAGCCCTCCAGATGATCCCGACTGGGCAGAATCTGAACCATGCCGTTCTGCGCATGGCGGCGCAGCGCTTCGGGCAGATAGGCCGTATCCGTATCCGGTTCAAATTCGGGGTGCCGTTCCAGAAACGCGCGCACCTGCCGTTCATTTTCCTCCGGCAGCAGCGTGCAGGTGGAATACACCAGCCGCCCGCCCATGCGCACATAGCGCGCGCAGGTATCCAGAATCGATTGCTGAATCGGAATCAGCGCATCGATGGTTTCATCGGTCAGACGGTATTTGATATCCGGCTTATCGCCCATCACGCCGAGTCCGGAGCAGGGTGCGTCCACCAGCACCGCATCCATCTGCGTTTCCAGATTTTCATTGTATTTCTGCGCGTCGCGCGCCTGCGGGCGGATGTTGTCCAGCCCCAGCCGCTTTGCCGCCGCCCGAATCAGCTCCACGCGGTGTTCGTGCAGATCCCACGCATACACGCGCCCGCTGCTGCGCATCGCTTCGGCGATGCAGCAGGTCTTGCCGCCCGGCGCAGCGCACGCATCCAGAATCTGCATGCCCCCCCGCGCGCCCACCGCCGCCGCCGCCAGCATCGAACTTTCGCCCTGAATGGAAAACAGTCCGCGCCGGTAGCCCTCGTGCGCCGCCAGCCTGCCCGCGTTTTTCACGATGTACGCGCCGTTCACGATGGATTTTTCAAATTCGAATTTGTTTTCGGTCAGCCACGCTTCAAATTCCGCGTCCGTCATGCGCATATGGTTCGCGCGCACCGCCTGGCTGCGGCGATCCGGCGACCATGCCGCGATCGCTTCCGCTTCCTCCGCGCCGTAGGCGGAAACCAGGCGCGCCACCAGCGCGGGCGCGACGGAATATTTCTCCGAAATATACGCTTCCACATCCGCTTCGCGGTCGGGCAGCGCCAGCTCGCCCGCATCGCGCGCGCGAATGATGGCGCGCAAAACGGCGTTCACCAGCGCCGTCATGCCCTCGCGATGGGCGCGCCGCGTCTGTTTGACCGCTTCGTCCACCGCCGCGTGATCGGGAATTTTATCCATGAACAGAATCTGCGCCGCCGCGATGTGCAGAATATCGATGATTTCGGGATCAGGGCGGGTTTTGGTAAACCGCGCGATCACGCGATCGATGCGCAGGCGGTTTTCCAGCGCCGTATAGAACAGGCTGGCGGCAAGGCGGCGATCCTCATCGGAAAGCTTTGCCGCTTCCAGCGCGCGATCCAGCGCCTGCGCCGCATAGGCGTTTTCGCGCACCACATCGCGCAGCGCACGCAGCGCCACATCGCGCGCGCGATCCGCCGCGGGCTTTTGTTCCGTGCGCCCCGCGCCCCGCGGCTTTTTCGCATACGATCCGCCGCGAACCGGCTTTCGATCCATATTCTTCGGATCGAAAGGCTTTTTGTCAAAAGGCTTTTTATCGAAAGACCGCTTTTCAAGGGGCTTTTTTTCGAAGGGCTTTTTGCCAAAGCCTTTCTTTTCAAATGATTTGCCGCCCGCCTTTTTCGCATCGGGCTTTTTGTCAAATCGCTTCGCGCCGCTTCCGTTCCGTTCGTCCATGAGGGTATCTCTCTCCTGTATCATTCGTAGATCGTGCCGACCGCAATGCGCTTGCCGCGCAGATAATCCTTCGCGCCCATGCGTTTGGCATTCGGCGCCTGCATTTCAACAATTTCCAGCCAGCCTTCGCCGCACGCGATGATCAGCCCTTCCTTCGCGCCGGAAACCACCACCGTGCCCGGCGCGGCTTCGTGCGCCGCTTCTACGGCGCGCGCGAGGTAAATCTTGATCCGGCCATCCGCGTTTTCGGTGTACGCGCACGGCCACGGATTCATGCCGCGCACCTGACAGGCGATTTCAGATGCGCTCCTGCGCCAGTCGATGCGCGCCATTTCGCGGCTGAGCATCGGCTGATAGCTGGCGCGCGATTCATCCTGCTTCTGCGGAATGATCGATCCGTTCGGGTATTCGCGCAGGGTATCGATCAGCAGCTGCGCGCCGATTTCGGAAAGCCGCTGCGTAAGTTCGCCCGCCGTTTCCATATCACCGATTTCGGTTTCGCGCCGAAGCAGCATATCGCCGGTATCCATGCCCACATCGGTCAGCATCGTGGTCACGCCCGCGATCTTTTCGCCGTTGATGATGCACCAGTTGATCGGCGCGGAGCCGCGGTATTCCGGCAGGAGCGATGCATGCACATTCACGGTGCCGTATTTCGGAATATCCAGAATTTCCTTCGATAAAATCTGGCCGAACGCGGCGGTAACGCACAGATCGGGCGCAAGCGCCTTCAAGCACGCCACGCCTTCTTCGCGCTTGATTTTTTCAAACTGATATACCGGCACGTTCCTTTCCTGCGCCAGCTGTTTTACCGGACAGGCGGTTAATTTGTGCCCGCGCCCCGCAGGGCGATCCGGCTGCGTAATCACGCCCACCACATCATAGCCCGCGTCGAGCAGCGCGCGCAGCGGCGGCACGGCAAATTCCGGCGTGCCCATAAATACGATCCGCATTATTCTTCACCCTCGTTGGTATATTGATCGGTTACATCCTCCAGCATCTTATCCACGTACAGGATGCCGTCCAGATGATCCAGTTCATGGCAGATGGCGTTCGCCAGAAAATCATCGCCCTCCAGTTCGATGTGCGCGCCCTTGCGATCCTGCGCGTGTACGCGCACATGGGCGGGACGAAGCACGCGCCCCTTGCGCCCCGGTACGGAAAGGCAGCCCTCGATGCATTCCTGTTCGCCCTCGGATTCGATGATTTCCGGATTGACCAGTTCGATCAGTCCTTCGCCCACATCGATCACCACGGCGCGCTTCAAAATACCCACCTGCGGCGCCGCCAGACCCGCGCCATCATCATCGTACATGGTGTCCGCCATATCGTCCAGCAGCGTCCACAGCCGCTTATCAAATTTATCCACCTTGCGCGCATGCTTGCGCAGCACATCATCCTCGCCCAGCTTCACGATTCTGCGAATTGCCATATTATCCTCTCTTCCTGATCAGTACATATTGTTGGGGTTGACCTCCATCGCCGCGCGCACGCCCTCTTCCGCGTTTTCCGCCATCGCCTGCATCTTCCGGCACACGGCATCGAGATCCCCCTTGAAATACATCTTCAAAAACAAATGCCATCGGTATTCGCCGCGCAGCAGCTTGATCGGCGCTTCTGTAGCGCGCAGATGTACGATATCGCGCCGCATACCGTTTGCATCGATCCATTGGTTTAGCTCCGCCGCATCCTTTTCCGCCGCGGCGCGCACAGCATCCTTGCTCGCCCCGCTGTATACGATCCGCACGATCTGCGTATACGGCGGGTACAGCGCGCTCTTTCGAAACGCGCTCTCCTGCTGGTAAAACGCGCGAAAATCCTGCGCCGCCGCCAGCCGAATGCCGTAATGATCGGGGTTGTACGTCTGTACAATCACGCGGCCGGGCACATCCGCGCGCCCCGCACGCCCCGCCACCTGCGTAATCAATTGAAACGTGCGCTCCACGCTGCGATAGTCCGGCAGGTTCAGCGTCATATCCGCCGCGACCACGCCCACCAGCGCCACATTGGGGAAATCCAGCCCCTTGGCGATCATCTGCGTGCCCACCAGCACGTTCGCATCGCCGCTGCGGAACCGGTTCAGTATCTTTTCGTGCGCGTTCTTTTCCCGCGTGGTATCCACGTCCATCCGCGCCACGCGCGCCATCGGAATCAGCTTTGTAACCTCCTCCGCCACCTTCTGCGTGCCCGCGCCGAAATATTTGATGTATTTGCTGCCGCACGCCGGACATTTCGTTGGCGGCGGCATCGTCGCGCCGCAGTAATGGCATTTCAGCAGGTTTTCCGCCTGATGGTAGGTCATCGATACATCGCACGATTCGCATTTGATCACATGGCCGCACTTGCGGCAGGAAACGAACGTGGAATGTCCGCGGCGGTTGATAAACAGCATCGCCTGTCTGCCCTCCGCCAGCGTGTTCTGCAGCGCGGTCAGCAGCTTTGCCGAAAGCACCGAATGATTGCCGCGCTCAAATTCGCCGCGCATGTCCACCAGTTCCACCTCTGGAAGCGGCTTGCCATTGATGCGCGACGGCATTTCCAGCAGCGTGAGCCGGTTTTCCGGACGCACGCCCGGCATCGCCCGCATGAAGCTCTGAATCGACGGTGTGGCGCTGCCCAGCACCAGCGCGGCCTTATTTTCCGCCGCCCGATGCCATGCCACCTCGCGCGCATCGTAGCGCGGGCGGTTTTCGGATTGATAGGTGTTTTCGTGTTCCTCATCCACGATGATCACACCGATGTTTTCCGCGGGCGCGAAGATCGCGCTGCGCGCGCCCACCACCACGCGGGCTTCGCCGAAGCGGATTCTGCGCCATTCATCGTATCGCTCTCCGGCGGAAAGCCCCGAATGCAGAACTGCCGCCAGATCGCCGAACCGCCTGTGAAACCAGGAAACCATCTGCGGGGTCAGCGCGATTTCCGGCACCAGCACGATGGCGGTTTTGCCCATTTGCAGCGCATGGCGGATCACATGGATGTATACCTCGGTCTTGCCGCTGCCGGTCACGCCGTTTAATAAAAACCGACCGCCGCCGCCGTCCATCGCCCGATTGATCGCTTCTTCCGCGCGCGCCTGCGCATCCGTCAATTGAAAATCCGTTTCCGCGCCGGTATCCTGAAGCGACATCGGCACGCGGCGGATTTCCTCGGCATAGATCGATATAAGCCCGCGATCGCGCAGCGCCTTCACCGCCGAAGCGTTCAATTCCGCGGTGGGCGCATCCGAATCCATCAACCGGCGCAGCGCATCCGCCTGCCGCGCCGCGCGCGGGTTCGCGCGGATGTACGCATTCGCCGCATCGCGATCCACGCACAAATGCGCCATGCGGGCGGTTTTGATGTGTACCTGCCCCGTGCGCACCTGCGATGGAATCATCAGCCGAAGCGCGTCCACCAGATTGCACAGATAGCGCGCGTGCATCCAATCGGCGAGCCGCGCAAGCTCCGGCAGCACCACGGGATAATCCTGCGCCGTATCGATGATATCGCGTATTTTTTCCTCCGGCAGATCGCACGCATCCGTCATGCCCGTCACGAAGCCTTCCAGCCTGCGCGCGCCGAACGGCACGATCACCTGCCAGCCCACGTCGATCTGCATCCCTTCGGGCACGCGGTAGGTAAACACCCGATCCAGCGCGTCGGCGGACAGATCCACGATCACCTGCGCATATCGGCTCATGCGCGCAGCTCCTGCACGCGATCCAGAATCGCGTGCGCGGCGTCCGACTTGGGCATGATCGCAAGTTCGCGCACATCATCCGCGGTAATCAGCGTAATCACGTTCGTATCCGTGCCGAAGCCCGCGTCCGTGCGGGATACATCGTTCGCCACGATCAGATCGGCATTTTTGCGAACCAGCTTGCCCCGCGCGTTTTCGATCACATGCTCCGTTTCCGCGGCGAACGCCACCAGAATCTGCCCCTCCGCCTTGCGCGCGCCCAGCACAGCGGCGATATCCTGCGTGGCTTCCAGTTCAATCTTCATGCCGTTTCCGGTTTTCTTGATCTTCTGATCGGCGATCTGCGCCGGACGGAAATCCGCGGGCGCAGCGGCCTGAATCACGATATCGGCGCGAGATGCGTTTTCCAGCACCTGTTCATACAGCTGCGCGCAGGATTCGATCGAAATTACGCGCACGTTCGCGGGCGGATCGATGCGCACCGGTCCCGAAACCAGCGTAACGTTCGCGCCGCGCTCCGCCGCCGCGCGCGCGATGGCATAGCCCATCTTGCCCGTGGATCGGTTCGTAATATAGCGCACGGGATCGATCCGCTCCACCGTTGGCCCCGCCGTGACCAGCACGGAAAGCCCCGCCAGATCACGCCGCGCGTTCAGAAGCATACCGGCGCTCTCCACGATCGCCTCCGGCTCGCTCATGCGGCCGATATCATCATCGCCGCACGCCAGATGGCCGCGCTCAGGCCCCACGAAATGCATGCCGCGTCCGGCAAGCGTTTCGATATTCTGCTGCGTGGCGGGATTTTTCCACATCGCGCAGTTCATCGCGGGCGCAAACAGAATCGGCTTCGTCATGGCGATCAGCGTAGTGGTCAGCAGATCATCGCAGATGCCCGCCGCGCACTTCGCGATCACATTCGCGGTGGCGGGCGCGACGATCATCAGATCGCACCACTTCGCCAGTGAAACATGGCCGATTTCATACTTCCGATCAAACGAATCGGTGTAGGCGGGATTGCCGCTGAGCGTTTCAAACGTCAGCGGTTCCACGAACCGGCACGCGTTTTCCGTCATCACCACGCGCACCTCCGCGCCCCGCTTTTTCAAACGGCTCACCAGATCGCACGCCTTATACGCCGCGATTCCGCCGGTCACGCCCAGCACGATTTTCTTGCCCGTCAGCACGATGCACATCCTCCCGAATAAACACAACAAGCGAAAACCGAATTTCAACATCAAAAATCGTTGAAAAATCGGGTTTTCGCGGTCGTGCAGTTTCAATTATGGTTCATTTCAGACGCAGAATTATTGATTTATCTGGTCCTCCGGCTCTTCTTCGCGCGAATAGGTGATCAGCCCGCGGTTGATTTCCTCGATCGCGATGGTCAGGGGATTGTTATCCTTGGTATCGATCAGCGGAAGTCCGCCGCCGATCAGTTCGCGCGCGCGCTTGGAAGCTTCCACGGCCAGCGTATAGCGGCAGTCTACTTTTTTCAGCAGTTCGCCAATGGGCGGTTCAGTCATCATAATGGTGTTCCTCCTGTTTATTGATTATGCCTTTGATTTATGCCTTCAGTTCGGCGGTCAGGGTATCCAGAAATCCAACGCGGTTTTTCAGCGCGCACCGCGTGGCGCAGATGATGGAATAGACCTCGTCCGACGCGATTTCCAGCGCGTTGGGCACATCCTTCCAATCCTGATGGATGATCACATACTGGTATTTGTAGGCGGTGGCGACCTCGCCCGCCACGTTGTTCAGCCGCACGCGGATCGATTCTTCGGTTTCCGTGCCGCGATGGCGCAGGCGCGCCTCCAGATTTTCGCGGCTGGGCGGACATACGAAAATGCCCACCGCATCCGGATTCTGCTTCAGCACGTTCATGCAGCCCTGCACATCGATTTCCAGAATCAGATCGTGTCCGCCGTCCAGTTCATCGTGCACCACCTGCTTCAGCGTGCCGTAACGGTTCTGATGTACATGCGCCCATTCGTAGAATGCATCCTGCGCCACCAGTTCATCAAAGCGCTGATCGCTGACAAAGTGGTAATTCACGCCGTTGACCTCGCCTGCGCGCGGCGCGCGGGTCGTGCAGGATACGCTCGTGCGGATATCCGGATGCTTCTTCAGCACCGTTTTTACGATTTCGGATTTGCCGGCGCCCGCCGGACCGGATACCACGAACAGCATTCCACGGTTTGCCATATACCCCATCCCCCATATATTCATCTCTGGTTTTTCTCAAACGCCGAGGTTATTCGATATTTTGAAGCTGTTCCCGCAGCTTTTCGATCTCCGCCTTCAGGCTGACCACGCAGCGGGTAATCGGCACATCCTGCGATTTGGAGGATATGGTGTTTACCTCGCGGTTCAATTCCTGCACCAGAAAATCGATTCGGCGACCCACGGGTTCATCCTTTTCCATGCATTCGCGCAATTGGGCGATGTGCGCGCGCAGGCGAACGGTTTCCTCCGCAATGGCGCTGCGATCCGCCATAATCGCAACCTCCGTCAAGAGCCGCGCTTCATCCACGCCCTGACCGATCATTTCTTCGATCGATACGCGCAGGCGCGCCTTATATTCCTGCACGGTTTCGGGATACCGCGCTTCGATATCGCCGGTCATTTCCTCGATATGATCGATGCGGTTTACCAGATCTCGCTTCATTTCGATGCCCTCGCGCGTGCGCATCTGCAAAAGCGCGTCCAGCGCATCGTTTACCGTATCGGCGGTCAGACGGCGCAGCGCCTCCTGATCCTCCTCCGCTTCGGTCACGATCAGCACATCATTCATCCGCGCCACCGCCATCAGGCTTCGATCATCCCGAAGTCCGGATCCGGAAAGCTCGTCCAGCGCCCGCGAATACGCATCGAACAGCGCGCGATCCACCGTTACCGTGCGCGCGTCCGAGCGCAGATTGCGATACGTCATAAATACATCCACATGACCGCGCGATACCCGCCTGGAAATCAGCTTGCGAACATCGTCCTCCAGAAACATCAGCCCGCGGGGCATACGGAAGGAAAGATCCAGAAAGCGGTGGTTTACGCTCTTTAATTCCACCGTCAGCTCCCGTCCGTCCTCCGCGCGCATCGCGCGCCCGTAGCCAGTCATACTCAGCATTTTTGCAGCCTCCGTTTCGTGAAGCCGCACCGGCGATCCTCACGCTTTTGATACAGACATAATTCCACACTTAACCCTATTATACCTATTATAGCACAAATCCTCCGGTTATGCCTGTTTTTCTTCGAATTTTACACGCGCGTCATTTCTCCAGCATACGCATGAATTCCGCTTCATCGATCACGCGCACGCCCAGCGCGTTCGCCTTATCCAGCTTGCTGCCCGCGGCTTCGCCCGCCACCACGAGCGATGTTTTCTTCGATACCGATCCCGCGGCCTTGCCGCCCGCCATGCGCACGGCTTCCTCCGCCTCCGCGCGGGAAAAATGCGCAAGCGTGCCCGTGACCACGACGGTCATGCCCGCCAGCGCGCCGCCCGCGTCCACGGTCTGCGGTCTGCGCGGCGAAACTCCCGCCGCCAGCAGCGCGTCCACCAGCCGCACGTTGTTTTCATCCTCGAAAAAGCCAGCGATGGAATCCGCCACGATATCGCCCACATCATCCATCTGCACAAGCTCCTCGCGCGGCGCGCGGCGCAGCGCATCCATATCGGGATAGCGATCCGCCAGATCGCGCGCGGTTTTGGTGCCGATATTCGGAATGCCGATGGCGTAAATAAACGCAGAAAGCTTGCAATCCTTACTCTTTTCGATGGCAGCGATCAGATTATCCGCCTTCTTTTCTCCGAATCGATCCAGCGCGCACAAATCTTCGCGCTTCAGGCTGTAGAGCTGATCGGCCTCCTGAATCAGCCCCGCGTCCACCAGCTGCTGCGCAGTCTTTTCGGAAAAGGTATCGATGTCCATCGCGTCGCGTCCGGCGAAATGCTTCAGCCGCATCACGATCTGCGGCTTACAGCCGTCGCGGTTCGGGCAGAACAGATGCGCGCCGCGCTCGACGAGCGCGCTTCCGCACGCGGGGCATACGGTCGGCTTTTCGATTTCGCGTTCGCCGTCGCGGATTTCGTCCACGCGCCCCATGATTTCGGGGATGACTTCGTTCGAACGGCGAATCCAAACGCCCGCGCCGATTTTCACGCGCTTGCGCAGAATATCCTGCCAGTTATTCAGCGTGGCGCGGCGCACCGTCGCGCCCGCCAGCTCCACCGGCGCTACGTGCGCCAGCGGGGTCAGCTTTCCGGTTCTGCCGATCTGCCAGGTAACGTCCTCCAGCGTGGTGGTCACTTCTTCGGCTTCAAATTTATACGCCACAGCCCAGCGCGGGAATTTATCGGTATAGCCAAGCGCTTCGCGCACGGCGAAATCGGTGATCTTGATCACCGCGCCATCGATCATGTAATCCAGATCGGGGCGCGATTGCTCCACCTGATGCACGGCGCGGATCGCACCTTCCAGATCATCGCAGTAGATTTCGCAATCAGACACCGGAAAGCGGTTTTCGCGCAGGAATGCGATCATATCCGCCTGATCGGTAAACGTGCGGCCCTCGATATAGCCGACGTCGTAAAAGCACGCATCCAGGCGGCGCGAGGCGGTCACATTGGGATCCAGATTGCGCAGCGCGCCCGCGGCGGCGTTGCGCGGATTCTTCAGCGGCTCCTTCGCCGTTTTATTGTATTGATCCAGCACGGAAAGCTTCATAAACGCTTCGCCGTGCACCTCCATGCGGCCGGTGAAGGGAATCTTCAGCGGGATCGTGCGGATGGTCATCGCCTGCGGCAGAATGGCTTCGCCGGTCACGCCGTTGCCGCGCGTGGCGGCCTGCACCAGATTGCCGTTTTCGTAGGTCAGGTTGATGGTCAGCCCGTCGAACTTATGCTCCACAACGTATTTCAGTTCGCCGAGTCCGGCTTCCCGGCGCAGCTTATCCGCGCGCTGCGCCCATTCGCGCAGTGCATCGATCGATTGCGCCTTGCCCATGCTCCACAGCCGCGCGATATGCGTATGCGGCTCAAACCCCGCCAGCACATCGCCGCCCACCCGCCGCGTGGGCGAATCCGGCAGCCGTTCTCCGCTTTCCGCTTCCAGCCGGACGAGTTCATCGTACATCGCATCCCATTCCTTATCGGAAATCGTGGGATTATCCAGCGTATAGTATTGATGGGCGGTTTCATTCAGCCGATCCACCAGCTCGCGCATGCGGTTCATAATCGTCCTCCGATCAATTGATCTTGCGAAGCGGCGCAACGTCCGCCGCAAATTTCTTTTCTACATCACCCGGAAAGCGCACCTGCACATACGATCTTCCGCCGGATTCGGAAACATCAATCACTTCGCCCCTGCCGAAGGTGGAATGCATGACGACGTCGCCGGTCTTGAAAATCTGCAATCCCCGCGCCGGTTCCGCGCTTTTCCCAAAGCCCTTCTGCAGTCCCGGAATGCCCAGCGCGCCCTTCTGTGCGGGCTGCGGCGCATAGTTCGCGCGCGCCTGCGGGCGCTTCTGCACAGGCTGCGGCGCGTAAGTCGAACCACCCTGCCCGTAGCGCGGCTGCGGCGCGTATCCAACTCTGCCGGACGGCGGCGGCACGCGCATCTGCGCCTTCGCCGCGCCGTCCTGAATCAGCCGGTTCGGGATTTCCGAAACGAATCTGGATAATTCATTGGCGGAGCGGGCGTTATACAAAAGGCGGGTGCGCGCGTGCGACAGAAACAGGCGCTTCTTTGCGCGCGTAATTCCCACGTAAGCCAGCCTGCGTTCCTCCTCCAGCGCGGATTCATCGAACAGCGATCTGGACAGCGGGAATACGCCCTCCTCCATGCCCACCAGAAATACCGCGTCGAATTCCAGACCCTTGGCGGAGTGCAGCGTCATCAGCGTCACCGCGCCGCTGGTCTGATTCATATTATCGATATCCGAAATCAGCGCCACGTTTTCCAGAAATTCCGAAAGTCCGGCTTCGGGATTCAGCTCCTGATATTCGCTCACCGCGCCTTCCAATTCGCGGATATTTTCGATGCGCGTCTGGTTTTCCTCGGTCTTGCTCGCCTCCAGCGCGCGCACATAGCCGGTCTGTTCGATCAATTCTTCCACGAAATCCGTAAGCGATTTATCGTACATCGATTCGGTCAGCGATACCATCAGATCCGCAAACGCGCCGATCTTCTTCACCGCGCCCGCGGAAAGGCCGGTATCCGCCGCGGAAAGCGCCGCCGCCATCAGTGAAACCTCATTCTGCGCCGCCCAGTCCGCCAGCGCCTGTATGCTGGCTTCACCGATGCCGCGCTTGGGTTCGTTGATGATCCGCCGGACGGATACATCGTCGTCCGGATTCACCAGCGCGCGCATGTAGGCGATCAGATCCTTAACTTCCTTGCGATCATAGAAGCGCTGGCCGCCGTAGATGCGGTTCGGCACGCCTGCGCGGATGAACGCTTCCTCCAATACGCGGCTCTGCGCATTCGTGCGGTACAGAACGGCGATTTCGCCGGGGCGGTAGCCCTCCTTATCGATCAGCTTTTTGCTCATCAGCGCCGCGAACGCCGCTTCATCGCGCTCGTCCATCGCGTGATACAGCGCCACCTTATCGCCCGCGTCGCTCTGCGTCCACAGCGCCTTTTCCTTGCGTCCGGCGTTGTGCGCGATCACCTGATTGGCGGCGTCCAGAATGTTTCCGGTGGATCGGTAGTTCTGCTCCAGCTTGATCACCACCGCATCCGGATAATCCTTTTCAAAATCCAATATGTTGCGGATGTCCGCGCCGCGCCAGCCGTAGATGGATTGATCATCATCGCCCACCACGCACAGATTGCGCTTATTGCCCGCCATCAGCCGCACGAACTGATATTGCGCCGCATTCGTATCCTGATATTCGTCCACCAGCACATAATCGAACCGGTTCTGATAGTATTCCAGTACCGGCGGATGCTCGCTCAGCAGCACCAGCGTTTTGATCAGCAGATCATCGAAATCCAGCGCGTTATTGCCGCGCAGCGCATCCTCATATTTGACGAACGCTTCATAGAATTTGCGATTGCGGAAATTATCGCCCGCATCCTGGAGCCATTCCTTCGGCGTGAGCAGCCGATTCTTCGCATCGGAAATCACCGCCTTGATCGCCTTGGGCGGGAATTCCTTATCGCTTAGATTCATTTCCTTCGCCACGCGCTTGATCACGGTGGTGCGATCGTCCTCATCGTAGATCGAAAAATCGCGCTTATAGCCCAGCTTTTCGATATCGCGGCGCAGGATTCGCGCGCAGCAGGAATGGAATGTGGATACCCACGCTTCCTCCGTCGCGGAGCCCGCCAGCGCGTCCACGCGCTCCACCATTTCCTTCGCGGCTTTATTGGTAAACGTGATCGCCAGTATGCGCCACGCAGGCACGCCCTGTTCGATCAGCCGCGCCACGCGGCAGGTCAGCACGCGGGTTTTGCCGCTGCCCGCGCCAGCCAAAACAAGCAGCGGGCCCTCCGTCTGCAAAACGGCCTGCCGCTGCTGTGGATTTAAGGTATCGATGTAATTCATAGTTTATTCCTTTTTCAGCTTTTCAATCACACGTTCGTATCCGCCCGCGCCATAGCTCAGCGCACGGTTCACGCGGCCGATCGTCGCGGTGGAAGCGCCGGTCTTTTCCACGATCTCGTTATACGTTACCCTGTCCTTCAGCATCATTGCGATTTCCATGCGCGAGGACAGATCCTGCACTTCCCGAATGGTGAACAGATCTTCGAACAGACGATAGCAATCCTCTTCCGTTTCCAGCGCGAGAAACGCCTTCGCCAGCAGATCCGCGCGATCTGATTTCAATCTGGATTCAAACATACTCGTACCAGCTTTCACACTTTAATATACTACCTATATTCTACCCCAAATCCCCCTTCCCGTCAAGTCAAACGCAGGGCGTTTGATCCCGGCTACTGCCGTGTTTTGAACGACGAATCCACGACCCCATAAGTTCAAGGGTCGTGGATTCTGCGTTTCTATTCTGTTCGGGCTTAGTTCTAATTCACGGTCGGCAGTGCCGACTGCCAGCTACTGCCGTGTTTTAAACGACAAATCCATGTCCCCATAGATTTAAGGGACATGGATTCTGCGTTTCTATTCTGTTCGGGCTTAGTTCTAATTCACGTTTTGATGCCCATAGATTCAAGGCATCAAAACTTACGTAGTTCTCTCCTTCCGTCAGCGGCAAATGCCGCTGACACCTTCCTCATCAGAGGAAGGCAAGAGTTACGGCTGTTCGTTTCCTGGCTCCACCTGATGGGGGAGCTGTCACCGAAGGTGACTGAGGGAGAGAAACCCCTCGGTCGCTGCACCAACGCAGTTTTTGCAGCTTGAATCAATGGCTGCAAAAACGTCATTTGATTGCGCCTTGCGCTTATGGGCACAATCAACAGCGCGGCAGCTACTGGATGCAGGCTCAGCCTGTCAGCGCGGCAGCTGCTGGGTGCGGGCACAGCCCGCTACTGGCTGTCGGCACTGCCAAAGCAACGAGGGCAGGGCGTCAGGCCTCGGAATTCGGCTTCGTATACGGTCATGCGGCGGCCGCTGGCATAGGCGAATTTGCAATTGCCCAGATGATAATGGGTCTGCTTGTCGGTCGCGTAGACGTAGGTGACGGCGTCCTCGGTATCATCGCTCGCGGCGATCACGGTGCCGTCGGCGGGGCGGGAATAGCCGTCCACCATATTTTCGGGCAATTCGGGACCATAGACCTCGGCGATCTTTTCATTGCCCACCAGATTTACGCCTCCGCGCGCGGGTTCCGCACCGAACGGCCAGATCAGCACAAACGCCAGCGCCAGCGCGGGCACGGCAGATACGATGTATTTCACGCCGTTTTTCCAGGTGCAGCTGTTTTTCCACATCTTGGTCAGACCCACCGGAAAGCAGAGGATCAGCCACAAAAGCGTATTGCCGTTGCGCAATACGGGCATATGCATTTTTCTGCGCGCGCGCCTGCCCCTGCCTGCCGCTGCGCGGCGGGGCGCAGGTCTGCGCCTTTGCGGTTGAACCGGTCTGCGATTCTGCAACGCGTTCACGTCCTTGCTTTTTGCGTCATAAATTCTGACGCGCAATCATATATAAATCATTTTACACGTATTTCCATGCCGCGTAAAGGCGTGCGGCGACATGTTCAATCTTTCTCATACTTTCGATAACATTTGTAATATTTCCGAAATATCGGTCGGATCGTGCCGAACCGCGCCGGATAATTTCGCCGCCAACGCGCCCGTAAATCCGGAAAAACTGTTAATTGTTGGTATAAAACCCCCGAAAGCATCCGTTTCGGCGCGTTCCGAAACGCGACTGCGCTTGACACAAAAAACGAAACATCTATAATAGAAATGCAGTATATAGAATTGCGGTGAACCGCGCCGCATAACATTTATTGAGGTGAACGCCATTGGATGCGTATAAGATATTGGATCTTCCGGTAACCGCCAGCCGCGCGCAGATACGCGAGGCCTATCGCGCGCTGGCGCGCAGATGGCATCCGGATCGCTTTGCGGAAGGGCCGGAGCGCGATTGGGCGGGCGAACGCATGGCGCAGATCAACGCCGCCTACCGCATGTGCATGAAGGGGCCCGCGGCGGCGTTTTCCGCGCGGGACGATCGCGCGATGCTGACCGAGATCGCGCAGATGATCGATCAGGGGCAGTACGCGGCGGCGCGGCAGCGGCTGATGACCGTTACCACGCGCTGCGCGGAATGGAATTATCTGTTCGGCGCGGTATTGATGAAGCTGCGCGATACGCAGAAGGCGATCATCTATTTGCGCATCGCGGCGCATCAGCAGCCGGAGAACGCGAAATACGCCCGCGCGCTGCAGGACGCGCGCACGGACGGCGGCCTGCGCGAACGCGTATTATCCGCATTCCATCGAAAAGCGCGTTAAATCATCTGATTGGGGTTTACAGAACCCGCGAAAGCATATATAATAAGGAATGTACAAATTCGTGCGATGATGGGGACGGGATGGAAATTGCCCCGCAAGCGATCCGGAGGCTGGTGCGAGTCCGGACGGCGGCATTCCATGCGGATCACCCCGGAGCTTCGGCTCGAAAGCGTTTTACGCCGCAGGGTTCGACGGGCAGCCCGTTACAGCGATCATAAGCGGATATGCTGCATGGGCATATCAAGATGGGTGGTACCGCGAAGAAGTCTTCGTCCCGTGGGATGAAGGCTGATTTTTTATTTTGGAGGAATGGATCATGTTTGAAAAGGTTTCCACTTCAATGGATTTCCTCACGCGTGAAAAGGAAGTTCTGTCCTTCTGGAAGAAGAATGAAATCTTCAAAAAGAGCGTAGATCTGCGCAAGGGCTGCGATACGTTCACGTTCTATGACGGCCCGCCGACCGCGAACGGCAAGCCGCACATCGGCCACATCGAAACCCGCGCCATCAAGGATCTGATCCCGCGCTATCAGACCATGAAGGGCAAGAACGTGCTGCGCAAGGCCGGCTGGGACACCCACGGCCTGCCGGTAGAACTGGAAGTTGAAAAGCAGCTGGGTCTGGACGGCAAGGATCAGATCGAGCAGTACGGTCTGGAGCCGTTCATCAAGAAATGCCGCGAATCCGTATGGAAATACAAGGGCATGTGGGAAGAAATGTCCGATCGCGTGGGCTACTGGTGCGATATGGAACATCCCTACATCACCTACGAGGATAATTACATCGAATCCGAATGGTGGAGCCTGAAGGAAATCGCGAAGAAGGGGCTTCTGTACAAGGGGCATAAGATCGTGCCCTATTGCCCGCGCTGCGGCACCGCGCTTTCCAGCCATGAAGTATCGCAGGGCTATAAGACCGTGAAGGAGCGTTCCGCCGTGGTTCGCTTCAAGGTGCGCGATCAGGAAAACACCTACATCTACGCATGGACGACCACGCCGTGGACGCTGCCCAGCAACGTTGCCCTGTGCGTAAACCCGCATGAAACCTACGCCCGCTTCGATTTCGAAGGCCGCACCGTGATCATGGGCGATGCGCTGATCGAAAAGGTGCTGGGCGAGGGCGCGGTCGTAACCAACAAGATCACCTTCCCCGGCGAAGAACTGGTGGGTCTGCGCTATGAACCGCTGTTTGATTTCCAGCCGAACTGCGTAAAGAACGATCCGAACCGCGAAAACGCATGGAAGGTCGTCGCGGATGATTATGTTACCATGACCGACGGTACCGGCGTGGTACATCAGGCGCCCGCGTTTGGTGAGGACGACGCGCGCGTCGGCCGTGAAAACCATATCCCCTTCCTGCAGCTGGTGGATACCAAGGGCTGCATGAGCAAGGAAACCCCGTGGGCGGGCACCTTCGTAAAGAAGGCTGATCCCATCATCCTGAAGGAGCTGGACGAAGCGGGCAAGCTGGTAGACGCGCCGGTATTCGAACATGATTACCCCTTCTGCTGGCGCTGCGATACGCCGCTGATCTATTACGCGCGCAGCGGCTGGTTCATCCGCATGACGGAGGTGCGCGATCAGCTGCTGAAGAATAACCAGACCATCAACTGGATGCCCGATAACATCAAGGACGGCCGCTTCGGCAACTTCCTGGAGAACGTGATCGACTGGGCGCTGTCCCGCGAACGCTATTGGGGCACGCCGCTGCCGGTCTGGGTATGCGATTGCGGCCACATCCATGTAATCGGTTCCCGTCAGGAGCTGATCGAGCTGGGCGATAACGTAGACCCCAACATCGAACTGCACCGCCCCTACATCGATGCGGTCACCATCACCTGCCCGAAGTGCGGCGGCAAGATGCACCGCACGCCCGAAGTTATCGACTGCTGGTATGATTCCGGCTCGATGCCCTTCGCGCAGTGGCACTATCCCTTTGAAAATAAGGAAATCTTCGAAAAGCGCTTTCCGGCGGACTTCATTTCCGAAGCCATCGACCAGACCCGCGGCTGGTTCTATTCGCTGATCGCCATCAGCACGCTGGTGTTCGGCAAGAGCAGCTACAAGAACTGCCTGGTCATGGGTCACGTACAGGACGCCGAGGGCCGCAAGATGTCCAAGCACATCGGCAACGTGGTCGATCCGTGGGAGGTGCTGGATAAGCAGGGCGCGGACGCCGTTCGCTGGTACTTCTATGCATCCGGCGCGCCGTGGCTGCCCACCCGCTTCTCCGGCGAACTGGTAAGCGAAATGCAGTCCAAGTTCATGGGCACGCTGTGGAACACCTATGCGTTCTTCGCGATGTACGCATCGATCGATGATTACAAGCCCGAAGTGAACGTTTGCCAGCCCTCCGATTACACGCTGATGGATCGCTGGGCGCTGTCCAAGCTGAATACGCTGGTAAAATTCGTGGATGAAAATCTGGCGGAATACAAGATCACCGAAGCCGCCCGCGCCATCCAGAGCTTTACCGATGAACTTTCCAACTGGTATGTGCGCCTGTCCAAGTCCCGCTTCTGGGGCAAGGAATGGACCGATGATAAGCTGGCGGCGTACAGCACGCTCTACACCGTGCTGACCACGCTTTCCTACGTCTGCGCGCCGTTCATTCCGTTCATGGCGGAATCCATGTACCAGAATCTGGTGGCGGGCAACATCACGGGCGCGGCGGAATCCGTGCATCTGTCCGATTTTCCGGTATGCCATACCGAATGGATCAACCCCGATCTGGAAAGCCAGATGGAGGAGGTCATGCAGGCGGTACAGCTGGGCCGCGCATGCCGCTCCACCGCGAACATCAAGGTACGTCAGGCGCTGGGCACGCTGTATGTAAAGGGCAGCGAGCTGTCCGACGACTGCGCCGCGCTGATCCGCGATGAACTGAACGTGGAAGAAGTGAAATTCATCGATGATGCGCGCGCCTTCACCGCTTATCAGATCAAGCCGCAGATGCGCACGCTGGGGCCGAAGTACGGCAAGCTGCTCGGCAAGATCGGCGCATATCTGAAGGAAGCGGACACCACCGCCATCGTGGATGCGTTCGACGCGGGCAATACCTGGAAGTTCGAAATCGACGGCGCCGAAATCGAACTGACCCGCGATGACGCGCTGATCACGCCCGCGCAGAAGCCCGGCTTCGTCGCCGAGTCTGACGGCGGCATGACCGTGGTCATCGATACCAACCTCACCCCCGCGCTGATCGAAAAGGGCTTCGTCCGCGAAACGATCTCCAAGCTGCAAACCATGCGCAAGGAAGCGGGCTTCGAAGTGGTGGATCGCATCGCCGTGACCTATCAGACCACCGAAGCGCTCTCCGCGGTGCTTTCCAAAAATGCCGCTGAAATCAGTGCGGCCGTGCTGGCGACCGATTTCACCTGCGCCGCCGCGCCCGAAGGCGCATACGCCAAG
Source organism: uncultured Clostridia bacterium (assembly GCA_934663625.1). Taxonomy (GTDB): domain Bacteria; phylum Bacillota; class Clostridia; order Christensenellales; family Aristaeellaceae; genus SFTH01. The sequence goes on along the minus strand of CAKUKP010000009.1, from coordinate 6,751 downwards.
GAATGGAACATCAACGGCGAAAAGGCCGTGCTGTCCGTCCGCAGGTAAAAAGCTCAGGTAAGAATTCAGGTAAGAAGCTATAATTTAAGGTAAGGGGCAATGAAGACCATGTCTTCATTGCCCCGTTTTGTGTGTCCGAAAGCATTCGTGTCGAAAATCCCATATTTTCTTTCCATCCCGCTTTTTTCTTTAATAATTCCATGCTATAATTCCGCCATTCAAAAAGGAGTGGTCGATATGGCGGAATGGATGGAAGCGGATTATTTTGATACGTTTGAATGCAAATGCGGCGCGTGCCGGCACACCTGCTGCACGGGCTGGAGCATATCCGTCAATATGAAGGATTATTTCCGGCTGATCGGCATGGATTGCAGCGATGCGCTGCACGATCGTCTGGAGCGCGCGTTTCGGGATCCGGAAATCCCTTCACCGGATCGATTCAAGATGATTTCGCCGGACTGGCTGGGCGAATGCCCGCTGCACGATTCGGACGGGCTATGCATGCTGCACCGCGAGCTGGGCTCCGCCTGTCTGCCCGCGATCTGCCGCCTGTATCCGCGCAGCATCCGCATCGAGGGCGGCGTGCGCCGCGCGTGCTGCTCCAACAGCTGTGAAGCCGTAATCGAAACGCTGATGCGTCAGGATCAGTTGACCATCGTGCGCCGCGAGCGCGATCTGGAGGTAGGCATCGCCGAAGAGAAGATCGATCTTGTGCCCACGTTCCGCGCCGTGGACGTAATCCACGATCGAAGCCTTCCGTTGAGCGAGCGCATCGACAAAATCTGCGCGCAGCTGGGCGCGGAAGCGCGCACCGATCTATCCCCCGCCGAGGCGTTTCGCCGCCAGTTATCCGCGATGAGTGCACTGCGCGAGATGAGCAAAAGCCTGTCCGCCGTGGGCGAGGAAGCATTTACGCGCTACGCGGGCGCGGACGGATACGAAAACTTTTCCTGCGATATCGCCGCGTTTGAGCGCGTGTACCCCGAATGGGAGCGCACGTTTGAAAACGTGATGATGAACCACCTTCTATACATGGATTTCCCGTGGGCGGACAGCCGGATCACCCCGCAGCAGGCGTGCGTCGGTCTGCGCGCCGCCTATGAAGCCATGCGCATCATCTGCGCCGCGCACACCCGCTTCGATCATTCCCCCGCCGCCATCGCCGATGCAATCGCGGGCGCGTTCCACGTGATCGAGCACAGCGCGTTCTATTACAACATCAATATTCTGCTGCGGCGGGCGTAAGCGGCGGGAAAAATCACGTTTTCCATACAAACGGAAACGTGATTTTTGTTTTACATTGCTAAACTTTGAATCGCATAATACAACTACACATATATTTTACACGCATATGCCCATAGAATGTATTGACATATGCGCGCATCGGTGGTTTAATAATATCGTTTTGAAAGTTTAGTAATCTTAAACTTCCATGGAACCGTCGAAAAGAGGCATTATTTATGGAAATCGGCGATAAAATTCGCAGGATTCGATTGCAGCGCGGGCTGACGCAGGAGGAGCTGGCGGACAGGTGCGAACTGAGCAAGGGCTTCATTTCGCTGCTGGAGCGCGATCTGACTTCGCCTTCGCTGGACACGCTGGCGGACATACTGGAATCGCTGGGCACGGATCTGACTTCGTTCTTTGCGAAAAACGGCGAAGAAAAGATCGCCTTTGGCGAGGATGATATCTTCGTCAAGGAGGACGAAGAACTGCTGCGCGGCAGGATTCGCTGGCTGGTGCCATCGGCGCAGAAGAACCGGATGGAGCCGATCATGGTGGAAATGGCGCCGGGCGGCGAAACCGAGGAGGATGATCCGCACGAGGGCGAGGAATTCGGTTATGTGCTTTCCGGCTCGGTCAAGGTGATCGTGGGCGACCGCGCGGAGCGCGTGCGCAAGGACGAAAGCTTTTATTTTTTGCCCACCGCGCCGCACAAGCTGGTAAACGCGGGCAAAACGGTTTGCCGCGTGCTATGGGTCAGCACCCCACCCTCCTTCTGAGCAGGCTGAGCCTGCACCCAGCTGCTACCGCGCCAAACGCAGGGCGTTTGATCCCAGTAACTACCGTGCTGGTTTATGCTGCCCGTCGATTATGGGCAGCATAAAACGACGTTTTTGAAGCCTTATATTCAAGCTTCAAAAACTGCGTAGTTGCAGCGATCTATGGGGTTCTCTCCCTCAGTCACTTGACGGTGACAGCTCCCTCATCAGAGGGAGCTAAAAGCGTAATCCTTGCCTTCCTCTGATGATACGCACCGGAGGCTTTGCAAAGCAAAGCTCCGGCAGCGCCGTGCTGGAATCCGAAGGATTCGCGCGGGCTGGTCGCGGGCTGCAAGCAGCACGCGACTGCTAAAAGGAAGGTGTCAAAACCGCAGGTTTTGACGGAAGGAGAGATAACGTACCCATCGAATTTCCCGCATAACTTGCATTACTACAATAAGGAGAGAACGCGCCATGGTACAGGATATGCGTCTGATTGAAATCAAGGATGTTTCCAAGACCTTCGGCGATACCGAAGTACTGCATCACATCAATCTGTACATCCGCAAATGCGAATTCGTCACGCTGCTGGGGCCTTCGGGCTGCGGCAAGACCACGCTTTTGCGCCTGCTGGGCGGATTTGAAACGCCGTCCTCCGGACAGATTTTCTTCGACGGCGCGGACATCGCGAAGGTGCCGCCGTACAAGCGCCGGATCAACACGGTGTTTCAGAAATACGCGCTGTTCCAGCATTTAAACGTATACGAAAACATCGCGTTCGGTCTGAAGCTGAAAAAGCCGGAGGATCTGGGCGCGAAGGACAATGCGGGCAAGCGCGCGGAAATCGACCGGCGCGTACACCGGATGCTGAAGCTGGTCAAGATGGAGGGCTATGAAAAGCGCTCCGTAAACGCGCTATCGGGCGGACAGCAGCAGCGCATCGCCATCGCGCGCGCGCTGGTGAACGAACCGGAGGTTCTGCTTCTGGATGAACCGCTGGGCGCGCTGGATCTGAAGCTGCGCAAGGAAATGCAGATCGAACTGAAATCCATGCAGCAGCAGCTGGGCATCACGTTTATCTATGTCACGCACGATCAGGAGGAAGCGCTGACCATGTCGGATACCATCGCGGTGATGAACGGCGGGCGCATTCAGCAGATCGGCGAGCCCAAGCGCATCTATGATGAACCGAAGAATGCGTTCGTGGCGGATTTCATCGGCGAAAGCAACATTCTATCCGGCGTGATGCTGGAGGATGATCTGGTAAAGATGCTGGATACCGAATTTGAATGCGTGGACGAAGGCTTTGAAAAGAACGAACCCGTCGATGTGGTCGTGCGTCCGGAGGACGTGATGATCGTCGGCGAGGACGTTGGCATGCTGACCGGCGTAGTGGAAAGCGTTCTGTTCAAGGGCGTGCATTATGAAATGATCATTGATACGGGCGCGATGCGCTGGAAGGTGCATTCCACGCAGATGCAGCCCGTGGGCAGCCGCGTTGGACTGACAATCGTGCCGTTCAACATTCACATCATGCGCAAGCCTGCGCCCATCGAGGAGGCGTAAGCCCATGGAAAAACGCAAATGGCTGGCAACCCCCTACGGCATATGGATGCTGCTGTTCACGCTGGTTCCGCTGCTGTTCGTGGTGTATTACGCGTTTACCGCGAAGGACGGTTCGTTTTCGCTGGAAAACTTCCGTCGGCTTTCGCAGCCGTTGTATCTGTCCTCATTGCTGACCAGCATCAAGCTGGCGATCTACAGCACGCTGATCTGCCTGCTGATCGGCTATCCCACCGCGTATTTCCTCGCGGGGCGCGATTTTTCCGAACGGAAGATGCTGGTGGTGCTGATCCTGCTGCCGATGTGGATGAATTTCCTGCTGCGCACCTACGCCATGATGACCATTCTGGAAAACAACGGCCTTCTGAACACGCTGCTGGAAAAGCTGGGGCTGCCCAAGCGGCAGTTCATCGGCACGGAGGGCGCGGTACTGCTGGGATTGGTATACAATTATCTGCCGTTCATGGTGCTGCCGATTTACACCGCGCTGAAAAAGATCGATAACGGCATGATCGAAGCCGCCGAGGATCTGGGCGCGAATCCCCTGCGCGTGGTTACGCGCGTGGTGATCCCGCAGACCGTGCCGGGCATTCTGTCCGGCATCACGATGGTATTCATGCCGGCGGTCACTACCTTCGCCATCAGCTATATGCTATCGAACGGCACCATCTATCTGACGGGCGATATGATCGATGAATTCTTCCGCGGGCTGAATAACCGCAACGCAGGCAGCGCGCTTTCGCTGGTTATGATGCTGCTGATGCTGGGGTCCACGCTGCTTTTGCGCCGCGCGAATCCCAACCAGAAAGGAGGAAAAGCATGATTCGCAAAAGTCGCGCCTCCGTTCGCGCGCTGAAGGGCACGTATCTTGCGCTGCTGCTGGCGTTTCTGTATCTGCCGATTCTGGTGATGTTCGGTCTATCCTTCAACGAAAGCGTTTCCCGCGCCGAATGGACGGGCTTTACGCTGGACTGGTATGTAAAGCTGTTCCATGATCCTTCGATCCTGAAGGCGCTGGCGACCACGATCGAAGTTGCGCTGATCGCCACATTCGTTTCCGTGATCATCGGCACGCTGGGCGCGGTGGGCATGCATTCCATGAGCCGCGGCTGGTTCAACCTGCTCAGCGCGATTTCGAACATACCGATGACCATGCCCGATATCGTAACCGGCGTAAGCCTGATGCTGATGTTCATCTTTGTAAACGTCACGCGCGGCAAGCTGACGATGATTCTGGCGCACATCGCGTTCTGCATCCCGTATGTGATGCTGTCCGTGCTGCCAAGGCTTCAGATGATGAACCCAAACACCTATGAAGCCGCGCTGGATCTGGGCTGCACGCCCGGCAAGGCGCTTTGCAAGGTGATCATTCCGGAAATCGTGCCCGGCATCGTCACAGGCGGATTGCTTTCGTTCACCATGTCGCTGGATGATTTCGTGATTTCCTATTTCACATCGGATACCGACGTCAATCTGGCGATGCTGATCTATTCCTCCGCGCGCAAGGGCGTGGAACCTACCATGTACGCGCTGTCGGCGTTGATGTTCATCTGCATACTGGTGCTTCTGTTGATCGTCAACCGCCGTTCCGGGCTTGAACTATTCTAATCTTTATTCTGGAGGGGAAAACCAATGAAAAAGCTTGCTCTGATGCTCTGCCTTGTTCTGGTCGCCGCGCTGCTTTCCGCCTGCGGCGGCGATAAGACCGAAGCGCCCGCCGCTACCGAAGCGCCCGCCGCTACCGAAGCTGCTGCTACTGAAACGGCTGCCGCCACCGATGCGCCCGCCGCTACCGAAACGGCTGCTGAACCCACCGTCGCCAAGACCGGCGTAACGATCACCGTATTCAACTGGTATGATTATATCGATCCGACCGCCATTGAAATGTATGAAAAGGAAACCGGCAACAAGGTCAATTACGTATGCTTCACCAACAATGAAGAAATGTATTCCAAGATCGAAGCGGGCGCAACCGCCTACGATGTATTGTTTCCCTCCGATTATATCGTGGAGCGCATGATCAAGAATGATCTGCTGTATCCGCTGGATCTTTCCGTAATGCCCAACATTGATAATCTGATGGACAGCCTGAAAAAGCCCAGCTATGATCCCGAAGGCAAGTATTCCGTCGTGTACATGACCGGCACGCTGGGCATGCTGATCAATACCGATATCGTCAAGGAGCCCGTCGACAGCTGGAGCATTCTGTTCTCCGATGAATACAAGGGCAGCATTCTGATGATGAATTCCATGCGCGACAGCCTGGGCATCGCGCTGCGCTATCTGGGTTATTCGATGAATACCCGCAGCGAAGAGGAAATCAATCAGGCGAAGGATCTGCTGGTCAAGCAAAAGACCGACGGCATCTGCTCCGGTTATCTGCTGGACGAAATCAAGGATAAGATGGTTGGCGGCGAGGCCGCGATCGGCATCGTATATTCCGGCGACGCGCAGTACGCCATCGATAAGAACGATAAGCTCACCTACGTTGTGCCCAAAGAGGGCAGCAATATCTGGTGCGACAGCATGTGCATCCCCAAGGGCAGCCAGCATCCCGCTGAGGCCATGCAGTTCATCGATTTCATGTGCCGCCCCGATATCGCCAAGCTGAACTTCGAATATATCACCTATTGCAGCCCCATTCAGGAGGTCGTTGACAATTATTCCGAGGAACAGGCCGCTTCCGCCGCCATCAATCCCTCCGCGGAAACCATCGCCAATTGCGAATTCTTCAATGATGTAACCGACTGCATGGATCTCTACGACACCGCATGGATGGAGGTTCGCCTCACCCGCTGACAAACGCAGTGCGTTTAATCCCAGCTACTGCCGTGTTATAAATGACGAAGCTGTGCCCCCATAAGTTCAAGGGGCACAGCTTCTTTGTTTCTATTCTATTCCAGTTTATTTCTAATTCACGTTTTGAAATCCATTGATTCGAGATTTCAAAACTCACGGTCGGCTGTGCCGACTGCCAGCTACTGCCGTGCTATAAATGGCGAAGCTGTGCCCCCATAAGTTCAAGGGGCACAGCTTCTTTGTTTCTGTTCTGTTCGAGCTTATCTCGAATTCACGTTTTGAAATCCATTGATTCGAGATTTCAAAACTCACGGTCGGCAGTGCCGACAACCAGCTACTGCCGTGCTATAAATGGCGAAGCTGTGCCCCCATAAGTTCAAGGGGCACAGCTTCTTTGTTTCTGTTCT
>CAKUKP010000008.1 GCA_934663625.1 uncultured Clostridia bacterium | reverse complement strand
AGAAGGGAGGGCACATACTCAGGTATATAACCGACCTTGTGCGCGCAGACGACGAAGCAAGCAGAAATTCGAATGATTTCCTGCGGTTGCAGATGTTTATCAACGTTTAGAAGGCTGCGGCCTGGTGTCGCAGCCTTCTTTCAGGTCATTCTTTTGTAAAATTTGAAATAGATTTCTCCATGGCACTTGCATTTTGGATAGACCTATTTTATAATTTAAACATCTGCCCCCGAAAGTGGGCTGCTGTTTCTGTTGCAAAAAAGTGACGAAATATCCGGCGGCCGCGATTGACGCGGGAGCCGTAGAAAACATATGGGAGGTGCTGAAAATGGCATCGGATAAGCGTATCAAGGTTACGCTGGCATGCTCTGAGTGCAAGCAGCGCAACTACAATACCATGAAGAACAAGAAGAACGATCCCGATCGTCTTGAGATGAGCAAGTATTGCCGCTTCTGCAAGAAGCACACCAGCCATAAGGAAACCAAGTAATTTCCCGGCGTCCCAACGAGTAAGAAGGATGTGTGAAAATGGCAAACGCAGTTGAAAAGGCTTCCAAGCCCAACTTCTTCCAGCGGATCGGTAATTTCGGAAAGCGCATCGGCAAGTTCTTTAAGAACATGTGGCATGAGCTGAAGAAGGTCACCTGGCCCTCTGGACAGAGCCTGGTCAATTACTCTCTGGTTGTTTTCGTGTTCATGGTGATCATGGGCGTGATCATCGGCCTGATCGATCTCGGCTCCGGCGCGCTGATCGATCTGCTCGTAAAGCTCTAATTCGAGGGCGCGAGTATGTCCGAAAATCCAGAAATCAAATGGTATGTGGTGCATACCTACTCCGGATATGAAAACAAGGTGAAGGTTAATCTGGAAAAGTCCGTTGAAAACAACGGCTTGCAGGATAAGATCGTCGAAGTTTGCATTCCGGTGGAAGAAGCCGTAGAAATCAAGAATAATCGTCGCCGCGTAGTGCAGCATAAGCTGCTGCCTGGCTATGTACTGGTGAAGATGGAAATGACCAACGAAACCTGGTACATCGTGCGCAATACCCGCGGCGTAACCGGATTTGTAGGCGCAGGCAATAAGCCATCGCCCCTGTCCGAGACCGATTTCGCCTCCGTATTCGATTCCGTACCGCAGACGCGGATCGATATTCAGGTGGGCGATGACGTGCGCATTCTCTCCGGTTTGTTTGAGAATTTCACCGGCAAGGTGACGCAGATCGATCTGGAAAACCAGAAGATCCATGTCGTCGTGCCGATGCTCAAGCGCGAAACCGATGTAGAGCTTGGGTACGATGAGGTCGTCCGCGCGGACTGATCCGGTAACCAATGCTGTAAGCCCGCAACTCGGGTTTCAGGGAGTGGGAGGAACGCAATATCGTTGTTCCGCACAACCACATCATAGTAAGGAGGATACCCAATATGGCAAAGAAAGTAACTGCGCTGATTAAGCTGCAGGTTCAAGCCGCCAAAGCAACCCCCGCACCGCCGATCGGCCCCGCGCTCGGTCAGCACGGCGTGAACATCCCTGGATTCTGCAAGGAATTCAACGATCGTACCCGCGGCCAGGAAGGCCTGATCATTCCGGTAGTCATTACCGTGTATCAGGATCGTTCCTTCACGTTCATCACCAAGACGCCGCCGGCAGCCGTCCTGATTAAGAAAGCCTGCAAGATCGAACATGCTTCCGGCCGTCCGAACAAGGATAAGGTTGCCAACATCACGAAGGCTCAGGTTAAGGAAATTGCCGAGCTGAAGATGAAGGACCTGAATGCCGCTTCCATCGAAGCTGCAATGAGCATGATCGCCGGTACCGCACGCTCCATGGGCGTTGTAGTGGTCGACTAATTCGGAACGATTGACGTGGGAGGGCTTTTGGCCCGTTTAACCACAGGGAGGATGTATATAAATGGGTAAGAAATATTCTGACAGCATGAAGCTGATCGACCGCACCAAGCAGTATGATCCTGATGAGGCAGTCGCGCTGGTCAAGCAGACCGCAAAGGCCAAGTTTGACGAAACGATTGAAATCTCCGTTCGCCTGGGCGTAGACCCCCGCCATGCAGACCAGCAGGTTCGCGGCGCGGTTGTTCTGCCCAACGGCACCGGCAAGACGGTTCGCGTACTGGCTTTCGTGAAGGAAAATCGCATCGAAGAAGCCAAGGCAGCTGGCGCTGATCTGATCGCTGATGATGAAATCATCAAGAAGATCCAGGGCGGCTGGTTCGAGTTCGACGCCTGCGTCGCTACGCCGGATATGATGGGCGTAGTCGGCCGTCTGGGCCGCGTTCTGGGCCCCAAGGGCTTGATGCCGAACCCGAAGTCCGGCAGCGTATCTCCGGACATCGCGCGCATGATCTCCGATATCAAGGCTGGTAAAGTTGAATACCGCGTTGATAAGACCGCGATCATCCATTGCCCCGTAGGCAAGGCCTCCTTCGAAAATGCAAAGCTGGAAGAGAACCTGCGCACCCTGATGGAAGCCATCATCAAGGCGAAGCCGGCAGCGGCGAAGGGCGCTTATATCAAGTCCGCCGTGCTGTCCTCCACCATGGGCCCTGGCATCAAGCTGAATTCCCTGAAATTCTGATTTATATAAAACGTGCGCATGAAATGTGTGTCCGCACATCCCATGCGCAGGATAATAGATCCGTTTGGGGAGGCTTCCGGATTCATCTGAGTTCGGAAGCTTTTTTATTGATATTATCTCTGTATGAAACGAAAGGATGGCTTTATGAATCCGAAAACGAAATTTATTACGCGCACGGCGCTGTTTGCCGCGGTAATCGCGCTGCTTTCGCCGTTCGCCATCCCGCTGGGGCCGGTGCCGATTACGCTTTCGCTGTTCGCGGTGCTGCTTTCGGCGGTGGTGCTGGATTGGAAACAGGCGGCGGCAGCCGTCGCGGTGTACATTCTGCTGGGCGTGATCGGGCTGCCGGTGTTCTCCGGCGGCAAGGGCGGCGCGGCGGTGCTGGCGGGTGCGACCGGCGGCTATATCTGGTCGTATATTCTGTGCGCGGTCATTGCATCGCTGGTCGCGGGCAAAACGCGCGCGCAGGGCGCAAAGCGGATGCTGATTACGGCCATCGGCTGCGCGTGCGGCGTGATCGTATGCTACATCTGCGGCACCCTGCAATTTTCCGCCGTTGCGGGGCGCACGTTTGTGGAAGCGCTTTCCGTGTGCGTCATTCCGTTCATCATCCCCGATCTGATCAAATGTGCCTGCGCCGCCATCCTCGGTACGCAGATCAAAAATCGTATATCATAAAATAACTGCTGCGGGACGCGCGCCTGCGGCAGTTTTTCTATCTTTGAATCGGGTCGCTGTCCTTCAATTCGCGCAGTACGATGATCAGCCGCCCGTGATCGATATCCGAATGGCAGGTGACCAGCGTTAAAAGCCTGTCCCCGTATGCGGCGTCGATCGGAATTTCCAGCACGGATCGGGATTTCACCTCCCGCACGTACCGGTCGAAATCCGCCGCATCGTCAAAATCCGTGCGGTCGAACGCGTAATAGGCGGGGTCGTCTGGCAGGATCGATGTATGAAATACCGCGAACGGCACGTAATCCACGGTTTCATAGCGATCCACAAGCTGAAACAGGGGATATTTCAGGATGTAATTCTTCCGTTCGAACCGCTTCAGCGTGCCGAACCGCGAACCATCCTGCATGTTGTGCCCGTACAGAATCAGATTATCGCTGCGCGGCAGCAGCGAATTGCGGTAATCCATGTATACCATCCCCGCGGGATCCTCGGATCGATCGAAGCGGTGGCTCATGTAATAGAAATTATCGTCGGTCTGGCATACGTACAGCGTGCGATCCCCCTCGAAGTGCAAAAGTCCCACCGCGTCGCCGTTCTGCGCCATCAATTCCTGAATTTCCGGCTGAATCTGCGGGCTTTCGGCGGATGCGGCGCGCGCGATCGCCGTATCGGGCGCGGTCAGCCCCTGATACAGCGTCGCGGACGCCTTTTCCTCATCCGCGATCTGTTTGGATGCGATCGAACGATTCACGATCGCAAATATCGCGATCAGCAATATCAGAATCAAAAGACCCTCCAGAACAACCAGTAAATGGCGCTTGCCCTGCGCGGGTTTGCGCTTTGCCCGTCTGCGTTTTGCCATGCTGCACCTTCCTTTATTTTCCTTCTGTATATTAGACGGCGTTCTGCGCCAAAATGCGTGTTCGCCGTAAAAATTTTACGCGCACGGGGGGAATATCTGACATTTCAGGTGGAATGCGCGTCTTTATAGTAGAACGAAATGGAGGGATGCATATGAAAAAACGGATTGCGATAGGGCTTGTAATGATGCTGATCTGCCTTCTATTGTGCGCAAACGCCGAAGAAAGCGTGGGGCAGATACTCGTGCGCGGGCGAACGGCGGTCATCCGCGTCGATCGCAGCCGCATCCAGAACTATGTGGATGCGGACGGTCAGTTTTCGATGGAGAATCCACAGACCGAGCGCATCGCGGTAAACGATGCGTGGCTTCGGGTGAATCTGGAGGACGCGGAATGCAATGCCTTTATGGAGGATTACAACGCGGACGGCCATGCCTTCTATGCGAAGGTGCGCGACGTCATCTGCCCCGCGGACGGCGCGGATCGCCTGATCATGAACGCGCGCGAAACCAGCGATGGCTGGTATATCGTTTTCCGCCAGAAATCGGGGGACGGCGCATATGAAATCAGCTTCGATGCGGAAAAAATCGTCGCGCAGAGCGGCGCGGAGAATGAATTTATGGCGTACCAATATCGGGAACGCACGCTGCCGGACGATCTGATTTCTATTGCACCTTACGATGGCGGGGCGGGGGAGCAGCTGCAGCGGGACGACATCGCCTTCGAAATCTTTGCGGGGCTGGATACCCACATCGCCGTGATTACGAAGTCCGCTTCGGAAAAGACATTTGTGGAAAGCGCGGTTTTGAAGATCGGCAATATCGCTTCGGTGAACGTAACGGGCTATCTCGACGGCGATCGCGCGGTGTACTGCTGCGTCCTGCTCGATTCCGAATGGAAAGCGCTCGTCGATGGCACGAACGCCTATCTGATTCCGGTGATGCTGTAGCATAGAATGGATTGGAAAGATGCATATGAAAATACAGATTTCCATTTGGCTTGCGATCGCGCTGATCTGCCTTGGAATGTGCGCAAATGCCGAGAAATCGGGAATCGATGTGCTGGTTCGGGGTCAAACCGCGATCATACGCATTGATAATGAATGGCTTCAGGCTTATGCAAATCAGGATGTTGGCTACAGTTCGGACAGCTATATTTCCCATGAGGAGGAAGCAATTTCCGAGTCGGAAATGCAGTATTACTTGGAAAGTGCAGAATATTATTATAATCAGGATGGCATATACGAAGCGTTCATGGCAGATTATGCCGAGGACAATTATGCATCGTTTGCGACGATCTATGATGTTTGCATAAAACTCGATCGATTTACGATGCCCCTGTACATATCGAGTACCAAGAACGATAGCTGGTATCTGATTTTTCGTCAATTACAGCAGCCTGATTCCACAGCGTCCGTGCATTACGGAATTGATTTTCGGAATGTCTGCGATTACAGCGCGGATAGAATCATTGCGCGCGACGGCGTAATCGTAAGATATGCGGATACGCGATACTTTCCGGATTCGCTGATGTCCATACATGCTTATGACGGCGGCGCGGGGCAGCGAATACAGCGGGGCGATATCTGCTTTGAAATTTTTCAGGGATTGGATATCAACATCGTTGTAATTACCAAACCGGCCACGGAAGAAAACTTTATAAAGTACGCGGATTTGATGGTTGGGAACGATCGCTATGTTTGTGGAACGGGCTATATGGATGGCGATCGGGCGGTCTATTGCATCATAATGGATGATTCTGAATTACAATCGGTGCTTGACCATGCGGATGTGAACTTGATTGTGGCTGAAACGGCGTCGCTGATGGAATATTGATATTGATTTGATAAAATTATGGGCAGCTGCAAAAGCAGCTGCCCGTTGCATGTTCATATAAAAAATCAATGGATCAGCTGGAATAGCGTGCCATCCCGCAGAAGCTGTACTTCCTGTTCATTCAGTATACAGCAATAGATGGCGTCTGCGCCATCGACATAGCCCGAAAGCGAATCCCGCTGGGTATCGCCGATTTGAAGATTTACATTCCGAAGCGATCTGTCCGCGCCCTGCGCATCGCGAAGCACAGCGATGTATACGGGCATATGCAAATAATCCAGCAGATCGTATACTTCCATGGTGAGCTTGCCCCATTGCATTTGAAAATCGGCCTGAAGATCATTCAGAAGCGTCGGTTCCAGATATAAATAACCGCTGCGGCAGCCCGTGACCTCTATATCAAGCACTCCATCTTCCATGTGCAGCGCGTTTTGGTGCGAAGTGAAACAGGTAGACAGAGCCGTGCCTTCGGATTCGGCGGGGCGGACGACGGCGATCCATTGGGAGCCAACCAACCGAAGATTCATGTTCAGATCGAATTCTGAGCTGGTTTCACCATGTTTCCCGATGGAATACAGCGTATAGGCGGTCGCATCAAATCCGCTGCTTTGCGCGTATTCCTGCTTGCATCGCTGGTATTCCGTATCGATCAGCATGCTTTGTAAAAGCTGCGCCGCCTGCGCGATGGTATAGATCCTCCGCTTCGTGGTCGAGTGAAGCGAATCATAATTTGATGCATGCAGTATGGAATCATCGATGCTGATGATAAAGGTATCGCCGCGCCGCAGGGCGATGATATTCTCATCGTTATTCAACCAGGTCTGACGAAAGCTGGCATCGGGAAATTCATCCGAATGGATGGGGCATCCCCATGCGTCCGCAAGCGCGCATTGGAAATGCAGCGCCAACAGTGCGATCAGAATCATAGACAAAATTCTCTTTTTCATGAACGTTTCCCTCCTTATTATCTACGAAACTCCTTTTAGCTTCTTCTATCTATAATGACGGCGATTGCCGATAAAACTTGTATCGATTATAAAAATTAACAATTCGCGGATAAAATTCGCCCTCAAATACATTGTTTGAGGGCGCGGGCAGGGCTTAATTCAATGATGCTCTAGCATTAATATATTGTGGGAAAATAAGGTGGGCAGCTGCGATTGCAGCTACCCGTGGCATGTTTGTTAAGTCGTTTTACATCATGCTGATTCTGTAATGTGTAAACCTGTTATGTGGATCAGTACACTTTGATGCCCATATCCTGCCAGTAGCTGGCGGCAAGTTGGTCAGCAAGCCTGTAGGCGTAATAGTTCCTCGCAGGATAACTTTCGCCGGAAGCATGAGCTGCATCATAGATGGACTGAAGCTGCGGTTTTCCGAGGGAGTTTGTCCACTGTGCAACCGCCTTGAAACAGTTTACGCTTTGCATGTGGTAATCTTTGTAGGGAGCCCTCGTTACATTGTAGCGAACCAGCTTTCCGGTGAAATCACTTTCATGCTTGGGATTGTTTCCATCCAGATAACCACCGAGTGCCAGCAGCAAGTTTCGAATATCATCATCATTCGCTGTAAAAGACCAATGATAACGGCGAACTCTGCGGCTTCCGTAAACAGAAGTTTCCCTGCCTTCTTCAAAGAAGGCTACTTCACTTTGTTTCATGTGACCGTAGGAAAGAATTGGATACGAATAGGTGAGATAGTTGGTCGGCGTCCCGATGTTTTGAATCTTGCAGAGCTGAAGATCATAATGACCGCAGCATTCCTCGTCGGTGTAAGTGCCCAGTCGTTTAAAATTCCCGCTGCTATCCACAGGCACATGGATACGAACGATACAGGTAGATGTTGACATGTGTTTTTCCTCCTTAATATATTTTGAAATTATGATTTGGATCAGGTGATCCGTGCTGCGTGTCCGGAAGCGCATCCATGCCGGCAGTGGATGGCTTTCGAACGGGAAACGGTCGATCGGTTTTCCGCAGCGGCGGCGCTTCGCGGCGCCTTGCGAAGCATCGCCGAATGGAAAGCCTTTGTCCCGTTCACCTTAAGGCATTTGATCGGGCGTTTGTCAGGGTGTTTTTTCAATTTTCTTTGAAAAAATATTCCGGACGTTTGCCCTCTCGCTTTCAGGCGTTTCAGCGGGCGTTTGTCAGGGTGATTTTTTCAGAAACAGGCAAAAAAAATGCCGGATTCCGAAGAATCCGGCGATTGACGGGCGTTTTATGCGCCGTTCCAGACGAACCAGATGAACAGATAGCCCACGATTACGGCGGTCAGCGTGAACGGCACGCCGATGCGCATGAAATCGCGCGTTTTGACCTCGCAGCCCTCGCGGCGCAGGATGCCGATGGTGGCGATATTTGCGGATGCGCCGATGGGGGTCAGATTGCCGCCGAGCGTCGCGCCGGACAGCAGACCGAAGTACAGCACATAGGGGCTGCATCCCAGAATGGCTGAAATGCCGGTAACGACGGGCAGCATGGTGGTCACGTAGGGGATATTATCGATGAACGCCGAAAACAGCACGGAGCCCCACGTGATCAGCGTATACATCAGGAACAGATTTTTGCCGCCGAGCTTTACGAACAGCGAACTGATTTCATCGATGACCCCGGCTTCGGTGATGCCCGCGATCACGATGAACAGTCCCGCCAGCAGAAGCAGGGTTTGATAATCGATTTCCTTCAGCGCCTTGACGCACGCCGTGGGCTTGCCATCGCGAATCCAGGTGCGCGCGAAGCCGATTGCAAACAGGCCGATACAGATATAGCCGTTGATCATTTCGGGCATGTTCGGCAAGAACGATGCGATGATCAGCAGCAGTACGTTTGCCAGCAGCAGCGCGCTGGGGAAATAATCGGTCACGGATTCCACCGCGACCCGTTCGATCGGTTCGCGCTGCTTGCGGAAAAGCAGCATGATTACCGGCACGGTAAACAGCGCGCCCAGCTCCACCGCCCAGAAGATGCCGAATCGACCCTTCATGAAAAAGAAATCGGTAAACGTCATACCGGCATAGCCGCCGAGCAATATCGAAGTGGTATCGCCCACCAGCGTGGCCGCGCCCTGCAGATTGGAGGATACGGAAATGCATACCAGCATGGCGACCGGCGATATTTTCAGCTTGCGCGCGATCGCCAGCCCGACCGGCGCGATCATCAGAACCGTGGCAACGTTATCGATAAACGCGGATACCACGCCCGCAAACAGCGACAGGATCACCACCGCCCACATTACGTTCGGCGCTTTGTTCAGCAGCAGGCCGCCCATGCGGTTGGGCATGCCCGAATCGATGAACAGCGATACCGTGCCCATCGTGCCCGCCAGCATCATCAATACGTTCCAATTGACCGCGGACGGAATTCTAGCGGCGGGCAGGATGCCCAGAATCAAAAAGAGCGCCGCGCTGCACAGTGCCACCAGATACCGCCATTTCGGCAGGGCGATCATCAGCACATAGGTTACGATGAAGATTATCAGTGCCAGTACCATTTCCAAAGCTGATCCTTTCCGATAGATTGGACGGGGAAACATATGTTCCCCGTCCGGAATTTATGCGTTATACCCCGCGCTGCATTTCATCGATGGATTCCAGAATGGCGTCCGCCATGTAATCCAGCTGTTCCTTCGTCAGGCCGTAGCACGGGAAGTGGGTGAAGCGGTTGTTGAATACCTCCTCGCACACGGGGCAGGTTTCGGCGATCGCATCGGCGTTGTAGCCGTAGGGCTCCAGCACGCGGAAGCGATACAGCGGGCCGAAGTGCGGGATGGTGGTAACGCCCTTTTCGGTCACCTTCTTTTTGAAGGTCTGTACGTTTCCGCCCGCCTTTTCGGGATCGATCAGCAGCCGGTAGAGGTGGAAGGTGGGTTTTACATCGCGCGCGGAGCCATCGTCCTGCGGGATCAGCGCATCGCATCCGCTCAGGCGGCTGGTCAGATACATGGAAGCCTGACGGCGCGCTTCGATGATTTCATCCACGCGGCCGACCTGCAGCTCCAGACCCAGACCCTGAATTTCGGTGGTGGAATGGTTGCCCGCGACGAAGGGGCCGTATTTGCCCTGCAGCGGCGAAATATCATACAGCCAGTTCTTGATCGCGCGGCTGAAATCGCAGCCGAGGAAGCGCGCGGCCTTCATATCGCTATCGCGGAATTCGGGGATGTTGCAGGTCAGAATGCCGCCCTCGCCGAAGGAGGTGATGTTCTTGACCTCGTGGAAGCTGAAGGAGGCGAAATCGGAGAACGAACCGATCTTGCGCCCCTTGTATTCCGCGCCGAATGCGTGCGCCGCGTCCTCCAGCACGATGATATCGTGCTTGCGCGCCAGTTCGTTGATCGGATCCATATCGCAGGGATAGCCGCCGATGTGCACCGGAATGATCATCTTGGTCTTATCGGTGATCTTGCGGGCGACGTCCGCGGGATCCATGTTCAGCGTGATGGGATCCACATCCGCGAATACCAGCTTGCAGCCGCAGGCGAGCGGATATGCCATCGTCGCGATAAAGGTGATGGCGGGCACGATTACTTCGTCGCCGGCCTTGAGATTCGCATATTTGCCCGCGATTTCAAAGCCCGCGGTGCAGTTGGTCAGGAACATGCTGCCCTTCACGCCCAGATAGCGATCCACGGCTGCCTCGGCGCGCGCCACGCGGCGATCCAGCGAAAGCTTTGCCGGCGGAGCGGAAACCTTATCCAGCGCGTATACGTCCGCCTTGATGCGCGCAAAGGCTTCATCGTATTCCTTGCCTTCGCCCTGCATCATGAAGCGAATGACCTCAAGCAGATCCTCGGCGTTGTAATTTTCGCCGACGGCAGCCCACGGCACCTTCGTTTCACCGGTATTGTATCTGAAATCCGAATCCTTTTTTGCCATATTCTTTTCCTCCTTGATGTTTGTACATTACAGCTTGAAAACGCGCACGGCGTTATCGTGATACAGTTTGCGCAGCACATCCTGATCCAGCCCCAGTCCGCATACGCGCCATTGCCCCAGAAAATCGGGGAATGGGTGTTCAAAATATTCGTCCCAGGTCTGGAAGAAGCGGTAGTGCGTGTGATAGAACGAACGGGTGCGCGCCTCATCGAAATGCCCTTCGAAATCCGTGCCGAACAACACGCGATCCTGAAATCGATTGATGAACGCGCGGGCGGAATACGGCTGGCGACCCAGCTGATCCACCCTCGCCGCCACGTCTACCAGCATGTTGGGGCAGGCGTCCATCCATTGGGCGACCTTTTGCAGATTTTCGGCGTAGGAACCCACGTGCGCCACGATGAACGTGGTGTTCGGGTGATCGCGGATCACGTTTTCCTGCATCTGCATATGCTCCGCGAAGGAAAACATGCCGGGGCGATAGAAGCTCCATTCCGGATGTCTGGAAAGGCACGCGTAATGTTCGTTCTGATCGTCGATCGGTTCAAAGAAGCAGGGCGGATCCGCCACATGAATGATGATCGGAATGCCAACTTCGCCGCACGCCTGCCAGATCGGTTCATAGTGCGGATCATCCAGCCGAAGATTTTTGCCGAAGAACTGTTCGCCCATCAGCGTCATATTCTTCCACAGCTTCAGCGCGACCATGCCGCGCGCCTTGTAATCGCGCAGCGTGCGCCACACCAGATTTTCAAAATCCGCATCCAGCGCGCGGGAGATATCCACCGATCCCACCGAGAGCAGCATGCCCTTCGATGCTTCCAGCTTGCGCTCCATCCGCGCAAGACCCTCGCCCCACAGAAGTTCCAGCGAAAACATGCGCTCGATGCCCATATCGCGCAGCAGCGCGCACAGATTATGCGTATCGTATTTTTCTGCGTAATTCTCGCCCAGCAGCAGCGGCCCCAGATGCGCGTGCATATCGATCACCGGAAAGGGCGGCATGCACTGATCGTGCTGCGCCGTTACCAGCCCGCTTTTCGGATGATATTCATCCAGATATAAACGCTTCATATTTTCGCCCCGCGATTACAGATCGATGATGCGCTTTTCGTTGTTGGAAATATACGCGGCTTCGATTACGCGCTGCACATCCACCGCGTCCTGCGCGGGCACGGTAAGCGGTTTGCCGTTCAACACCGATTCGCCGAAGGATACGATTTCGCGCGTGTACATGTTGCCGAATTCCACATCCAGATTCGTGCTTTCGGTTTCCTTCGCGTCCTGCTGCGCATCATAGCCCTTCATTTCGTTTAAGAACATCGCGTCTACGCTGCCGCCGTCCACCTGTCCGATTACCGTATCGCCCAGCAGCCGTCCCTGCGTGCCGAAGAATTCCAGCCGCCATTTCGCCGCTTCATCGGGGATATTGAAATTGCTCTGCACCGTGCAGATCGCGCCGTTTTCCATGCGCAGCAGCACGGCGGAGGCGTCCTCCACTTCGTATTTGAAGGTCTGCGTATCGTGCAGCGCCGCCACCTGGCGCACGCGGCTGCCCAGAATGTACTGGATCAGATCGATGCAATGCACGCCCATGTCCATCAGCGCGCCGCCGCCCGAATGCTTTTTCTGCTGCCGCCATGCGTTCGGCATATCCGGATACCAGCAGGTGAACATCGCATCCGCGGATACCACCTGACCGATTTTGCCCTCCGCGATGGCGCGCTTCATCGCCTGTACATACGCGCCGTAGCGCATCATGAAGCCCGCTGCGATCAAAACGCCCTTGCCGGTGCAGTAATCCACAACGTCCTGCGCCTCGTCCGCCGTCAGCGAAAGCGGCTTTTCCAGCAGGATGTGCTTGCCCATGTCCGCCGCCAGCTTCGCCTGCCGCGCGTGCAGCACCACGGGCGATGCGATGTACACCGCATCAATTTCCGGATCGCGCAGAAGCTCTTCATCCGATATGTACGCGCGCTTTGCGTCGTATTTCGCGCGCAGCTTCTCCGCCAGATCCATATTGATTTCCATTACGGCAATCAGCTCGGCATTTTCCGCCAGCATCATGCCCGGCAGCGTGCGCCGATCCGCGATTCCGCCTGCGCCCAGCACGCCCCAACGTACCTTTTTCATGTGTTTATCCTCCTTAATCGGCTTTGCTTAGCCGAAAATCATCCTGCCAAAATCCTGCGGGCGATGGAACGCCGGCGTTTCGCTGGTCGGGCGGTTCCACGCCAGATAATGCCGCTGCACGGTTTTGTCCCCGCATTTGAAGCAGTTCGCGCGGATGGCGATGCCGGTTTCCGCTTTGAATTCGGGGAACAGGCGGCGAATGAACGCAAAGGGAACATCGTATGCGATTTCCCAGCCGTCGTCCGTGCGGTTGATGCGCGGCACGATCGGGCGATCCTCCGGCAGCAGGCGAATCAGCTCCATTACGTTTCTGCCCGTACCCAGATACATGCAGCCGTTCGGATTGAATTCAATGTTGAAATAGCGATCGTCGTTCGGGATTGGGCAGAAGAAAAATTCCAGGCAGCTGTCCTCGCAGGGCGCGCCGGTTATGGAAGTTTCCTCCGCGCGGATGTGCGCCTCCCGCGCGCGGAGATGTACGTGCAGCGCGGTATCATCATAGCAGATCTGCGCCCATGCCGCCACATCGCATTTTTCCGTCCACATCAGATGATCGATGTTCAATACCGAAATATCCCGCCAGTCAAAGCCTTCCTGCACCTTTTGAATCGTGTATTCGCGCATGTTTGTAAGCCTCCGTTTTTTATTCTTCTTCAGCGATGTCCGCCGCGCGCTCCTCGGGGCGGATCTGATATACCCAGCGATAATCCTCCGATCTCAAATAGGAAGAAAATATTTCGGCGACCGCGCCCAGCGGCATGGATTTTTCCAGCGAATCGGAGGTATGGATTTCAAAATTCCGCGCCAGCACCAGCGAATTTTCGCGAATGCTGGTTTCCAGCTGCGCGGTAAATGCGCTGCCCAGCTCCAGCATGAAGCCGTACAGCACGATCAATTCGGGATTTAAAACGTTCACCAGATTGGCGATCGCCACGCCCAGCCGCATCGCGGCGCGGCGCACGTAATGAATGCACATCTGATCGCCCTCGTCCAGCGCGCGGCGCACATCCTGCACGGTGATTTCGCGGTTCGGATCGCGATGCGCCTTCAATACCGAAAATACGCCGCGGTTCAGCGCGGATCGGATTTCGGAAACCAGCGCGGGATAGGCGGTGGTGCTTTCCACGCAGCCGGGCTTGCCGCAATAGCAGATATTATCGCTCTGCGCGCTGTAATCGATCACCGTGTGCCCCAGCTCGCCCGCCACGCCGTTCGCGCCGGATACCGGACTTCCGTTGCAGTAAATCGATGCGCCGACGCCGTTGGATAATTCCACGCAGATGAAATCCCGCGCGCCGCGCGCCACGCCGAAGCGCTGCTCCGCCATCGCGGGCAGCGTTACCGCGCTGAACGTGCGCACCGGCACGGCGGAAACCTGCGCAAGCTTCGGCAGCAGATCGGATTGAATCCAATCGTTGAATTTGCTGTAGCCCGAAATCAGCGATCCATCCATCTGATAGCGCGTGGGATCGTAGAGCGGATTGCATACGCCCACGCCGATGATATTGCGATCGGCAAATTCCTGAAACAGCAGCCGCGCCTGCCGCGCGATCATTTCGGACAATTGATCCTTCGGCGTTTCGCGGTCGACCTCCTGATCGATGCGGCGCAGAACCACGCCGTTGATCTGCGCGACGATGTAGATGATCGAATGCGCCGATACCGATATCGATATGGCGCAGATGCGTTCATGGTTGATCTCCAGCAGCACGCGCTTGCGCCCGTAGCCGGAGGAGGAATAGCCCGTTTCCACCAGCAGACCTTCTTCGATCATCGATTTGATGATCGAACCCACGCTGGCGGGACGATAATCGGTAAACGCGATCAGCTCGGTGCGGCTGATCGGCCCCAGATGATTGACCATATTCAGAATCAGATATTTTTGATGGGAATGGTAATCGTTCAGCATTTTGTTCGCTCCCGAATGTAATTGGCGGGCGATCCATCGATTACCGCCTGTAAAAAGGCGAAACCCCAGCCCAACTTAAAGTATAACATATCTTCCGCAGAAAAACAACATCGGATTGCGGATTGTTCGGACATATGTTTTTGTACGAAAACGAAATAATCTAACGCGACTAAAACGCATATGCGGCGAATAAAACTGCGATTTCCATTGAATCTTGTGCCGGAAACCGCGAAAAACAACAAATACGGCAAAAGAATATTGACAGATATTCAAAAATAGGATATGATATTGTACAGAAGATAAGTGCAATGGACGTCGTTCCTTTGTTACTTTATGCGCGCATTATTTTCAGGAACACATGTAATGCGTCGGGGATGGCTTCCGGCGCAGGCGGAGGATGCTTATGAACAATCTGTATGCGGGCTTTGCCCGTTCCAACATCAATCCGATGCTGGGCATCGGCCTGACGGGCTATTTCATCGAACGCGAATCGGATGGAATTCTGGATGATCTGGAACTTACCGTCGTCGCGCTTCAGGCGGGCGATCGCCGCGCGCTGCTGGCGACCTTCGATCTGGAGGGCATTCGTCAGACCACCGCGGATGAAATGCGCCGCCATACCGCCGATGTAACCGGCGTGCCCTATGAGGCGATCTTCATTTCCGCGACCCATACGCACACCGGCCCCTTTTCGAAGGATGATCCGTTCATCCACGATGCGAAAAATGAAAAACTGGCGGAGGAATACACCCGCCTGCTGAACTGGCGCATGGCGGATACCGCGCGCGCCGCAATCGCCGATATGAAGCCCGCGCGCATGGGCTTTGGCGTGGGTCAGGCGCCGAACGTGGCGTTCGTGCGCCGCTTCGTGATGAAGGATGGGTCGATCCGCACCAATCCCGGCGTGGATAACCCCGATATCGTGCGCCCGCTGGGCGATGTGGACGAGCGCGTAAACGTGCTCCGTTTCGATCAGGAAAACGGCGTATCCATCGTGCTCGCCAATTTCGGCAACCATCCCGATGTGGTCGGCGGCTGCAAAATTTCCGCGGACTGGCCGGGCATGACCCGCCGCACCGTGGAAAAGGCGCTGGACAATACGCGATGCATCTTCTTCAATGGCGCACAGGGCGATGTGAACCACGTCAACGTGCATCCGCGCGGCGGTTATCTGAACGGCATGTTCATGGATTTTGACGATGTTGCCCGCGGCTATGCGCACGCGCAGTACATCGCGCGCGTGGTGACCGGCGGCGTGATGCAGGCGTTTGATAAGGTGGAATATGTGGATGTGGATGCGATTGCGGCGGTACAGAAGACGATCGATGTGCCCGCGAACGTGCCTGATCCCGCGGATATGCCGCTGGCGCACAAATACAACGATCTGCACAATGCGGGCCGCGATGATGAAATCCCGTACACCGGCATGATGCTGACCACCGTGGTGGCGGAAGCGGGGCGCATGGTGAAGCTGGAAAACGGCCCCGAAGCGTTCCCGATGTACCTGTCCGCCGTAAAGATCGGCCCCGTCGCGCTGTTCGGTATGCCCGGCGAGCCGTTTACCGGCATCGGCCGCGCTATCAAGGAAGCCGAGGGCTATTCGCTGGTGCTGCCCTGCTGCCTGACCAACGGAAACGAAGGCTATTTCCCGATGAAGGACGCCTATGACGAGGGCGGCTATGAAGCGCGCTCCTCCTATTTCAAAACGGGCGTTGCGGAACTGATTATCGCGGAGGGCAAAAAGCTGCTGTCCGAGCTGAAATAAGAGGTAAATAAAATGATAGCAATTACGAATGCCACGCTGGTCATGCGCGATCATCTGATTCCGGATGCGGCGATCGTGATCGAAGATGGCAAGATTCATTCCTTCGGCGAACTGCGCACCTTCAAAATTCCGGAGGGCTGCGAAATTATCGATGCGGGCGGCGAATTTGTCGGCCCCGGTCTGATCGATATTCATACCCACGCCGCGGGCACCCGCTTCTTCAATGATGATCCCGAATTCTGCGCGAATCATCATCTGAAGCACGGCACCACCACCGTATTTCCGGCGCTGTACTTCAGCATGAACAGCGCGCAATATGTAGAAGCGATTCATCAGATGCGCGATGTGATGCGTTCCGGCAAATGCCCGAACGTGCAGGGACTGTACATGGAAGGCCCGTATCTGAATCCGAAGTTCGGCTGCGATAAGGAATCCAATCCGTGGCGCGGGCCGGTGGATCGCGCGGATTATATGCCCATCATCGAAGCCGCGTGGGATATCGCGCGCGTGTGGGCGCTCGCGCCGGAGCGCGAACACATCGAACAGTTCGTGCAGGATGTGTGCGAAAAGAATCCCCGCGCCGTATTTTCCGTGGCGCATTCCGAAGCTACGCCGCAGCAGATCGAAGCGCTGATGCCCTACGGTCTGAAGATTGGCACGCACCATACCAACGCCACCGGCACGCTGGAAAAATATCCCGAATGCCGCGGCGTATGCGTGGATGAAGCGGTCAATTACAATTCGGAAATCTATGCCGAGTTGATCTGCGACAGCCGCGGAATTCACGTTGATCCCTACATGCTCCGGCTCGTGCGTAAAATCAAGGGCGATTCCCGAATCATTCTGATTTCGGACGCCTACGCTGCGGACGGCCCTATCCCGCCCGGATACGATGGCGTTTATGACATCAATTTCGATTGGCAGGGCGAAATCGCGGGATCGAAGCTCACGCTGGATATCGCGTGCGCCAACATGATGAAGCACACAGGCGCTTCCATCGTGAATGCGTTTCAGTATGCATCGTATAATCCTTCACGCGCAGTCGGCATGCTCGATCGCGGCGAAATCGCCGTGGGCAAGCGCGCCGATCTGGTGATCGTGGATTATAAAATGAATGTACGCAAAGTACTATTAAAAGGAGAGGTAAAGTAATGAAGGACATCATCGTTGAGCCCAGCACCAAGTTTGATTTCAAGTGCAACGACTATGTGGCTTTCAAGGATCGCGAGGTTTGCGAACGCCTGCGCAAGATGAGCGGCGTTGAACTGGAAAAGCATGAAGACTGGCAGCATCCGGATTTCAAGGTGAAGGTCATGATGAACCCGCATCCGGTTCTGATCTCCACGCTGTTTACCCGCCTGAAGGCGGCTTCTGAAGCGGGACGCAAGTTCTCCATGATCCTCGGCAATCCCGAACCGGATACCTATATCCCGCTGGCGCAGCTGATCAACTATTTCCAGGTGGACTGCTCCAAGGTGCATATCTTCGCCGAGGATGAATGGGCGGATGATATGGGCAACATCGCGCCGGAAACCTATGAAGCGGGCTTCGTGCATTCCATGCTGAAGTATTTCGTATACCAGATCGATCCCAAGCTGCGCATGCCGCTGGAGAACGTGCATTATCCCACCAATGAAAACATCAGCTACTATTCCAAGCTGATCAACGATGTTACCGAGGGCGGCGCGGACATCATCTCCACCTCTCCCGGCTGGACGGGACACGTGGCGTTCGTCGATCCGATTCCGGAATTCATCCGCGATGATATCGATGAGTGGCTGAATCTGGAAGCCCGCATCGTAACCCTGCATCCCATGACCGTGGCGCAGAACTCCCTGCACGGCTGCTTCGGCCAGTCCGGTTACATTCAGGCCGTTCCGCCGCGCGCCGCAACCATCGGCCCCGTGGACGTAAAGCGCGCCAAGGAGCGCATCGAAGTGCACGCGCTGCTGACCAACAATACCTTCTCTTCCTGGCAGCGCATGACCAGCCGCCTGGTAACCCACGGCCCCGTCACCCCGCTGGTGCCCTCCTCCATGCTGCAGACCATGGCGACCCAGGTCTACATTTCCGAAGAACTGGCCGCTCCGTTCGATTGCTGGGAAAAGGTTGGCTATTAATCGAATATCATTTCATGAAATCATATATGACCACCGGCGATGCCGGTGGTCATCATTTTATAAAGCATAAAATTTTAAATAAACAGGGAATTTATGATACAGATCGTTCGTCATTTTTCGCTCTGCGGATAATATCGCGAAGATCCCGAATCAGTCCGTCGGTATCTCTGCAGAAAAAGCATAGATAAATAATGAAGGTAAACGTGCAGCAAAGGCTGTCGCCGTGTTCCAGCGCGGCATAGGAGCGCGTATCCATCATCAGCTTTTCGGAAAATTCGGTTTGGGTCAGCTGCTCGCGTTTGCGGGTTTTAAACAGACACTCAGTCATATACTCTCGGAGGGCGCATTTGCAGAAATTTTTCATGGGCGAACCTCTCTTTCGTTAATATGCGTACAAAACGCATTCTAAGCATAGAGGAAATATGAGTTGTACACCATGAGGTACACACTGGAATTTGGTTAAATTTTGCAGATTGTAGCGTTATTACCTACAAAAAAGCTGAAAATAGCAGATGGCGTGATGGTCGATGGTGGTATTTTAACGTATGCAACTCAAGAGAGGTGCGTCCTCATCGTCCGCCTTTTCACACGCAGATTGAAATTTCAACTCACGCACCTCGTGTGAGGTGCGACAGTTCGAAGTTCTTCTTATCCACCACACAGGGCTGAAGCCTTGGTGCAAGACTTCAGCCCTGTTCGTTTTATCTTTATACAACTCCCAATCATCTAATCGCTCTTTTTTCCGTACAGAGCCTGGAATTTTTGGTCTAGCCGTTCATAGAGATCATTATCCTCTTGATCATCATCATCGGGTCCAAAGCGGAAAATATCTTCCGATTCATTTCGACGATTGGGAAGGCTGAAACCTGAAACAGTCCACCGATCGACATATTCTTCGAATGAGAACGGCTCGCACCGCAGTTCCGGCAGGTTCGGCAGGGGAACGGGCGGCACATCTGCGAAGGGATACCCGTCGATATCCGGCAGATGCGTAAGATAGGGATACATGCGCCCGCACAGCACCAGCGCTTCGCCGGATTCCTTATTCAGCCGCTGCAGCTGCGATACGGTAATTAACGGTTGTCCGGTTTTGACGTCGCAGCCGCACAGCGATTCCAATTCCTGCAAAAGGCTCAATTCACGGCTGGTCAGAAATACCCAATCGTTGCAATTGCCGCGCAGGGTATGCGCTTCTTCGCCGTATTTGCTGTACAATTGCTGCATGCTCTGCACGATCAGATAGAATCGAATGTTGCGGCTGCGCGCCGCCGTGATCATTGAACTCATATCCGGAATCGTGGGAATGTTGGAAAATTCATCCAGCAGATAATTCACCCGAACCGGCAGCGTTTTGTTCCTTTGATATTGCGCCGCATCGATCAGCATTTCATAGCAGTTCTTGATTGCCATGCCCACCAGCGCGTGCAGCGTCGTTTTTTCATCGGGCATGATGATGAAGAGCGCGGTCTTTTTCATGCCGATTTCGCGAAAATCAATTTCGGGCGTGGCAAGCATCTTCATCAGCGAACGACTGGTGAAGAAAATATCAAACGGTGCGAGCATGGACGTGGTGACGTTCAATATCGTCTTTTCGGAGCCGAGCATGCCCTCCAGCAGCTTTTTTCGCGCCAGCGAATCCGGTGGCAGTTCCCTTCTTACGATATCCATTACCGCTGTGGGGGGTGGGGCTACATCATCGGTGATGTTCGACATCAATTCCGCAAGCGTTGAAAATGAAATCTGCGATTTTTGAATATTTGGATCCTCCAGCATCAGCTGGCACAAGCCCTGAAAGATGCTGCGCGATTTCTGGTTCCAGAATGGATCCTGCTTGCTGCCCGGCTTATCCGCATACAGAAATGCGCTGATATCCGCAAACATCTGCAGCGCCTTATCATGTTCGCCCATTTTGTCCATCAGATAAGCGGTATACAGCGGATTCCAGCCGTTGCTGTGCATCGGATCGCGAAAATTCAATACCTGAATCCGGTAGCCCTCGCGCGCAAACAATCCGCTGGAGCGATCGTACAATTCGCCCTTCGGATCGGTCACGATAACGGATTCGCCCGCGCGCGCGATCATTTGCAGCATGGGCATCACGAACAGGCGCGATTTCTTTGAACCGGTCGATCCGATGATCAGGCTGTGGGAATCGGTATTGTTCACATAGGCGCTGTGTCCGTCGCAGATCAGCGGCAGACCGCACGCCGCATAGTGCCTTTCAAACAGGTTCACCTTCGATAGGACTTCCTGTATTTCATCATCGCTCGCCCAGCGCGTTCCGCCGTTTACCGGCGGATTTGTTTCATATCTATAGGAATCATAATGCTGCATCATGCGTTCCTCCCCGTATCGAAGCCGATTTGCCGCCGTACCTTGCTGCCTGCACCGCCGCGGATGCGATTGATATAACCATCGGGCGCGCTGATGAATGCGACGTCCGATCGATCAAGATATATCGAATCCTTGATTTCACCGGAGCAATAGCGATATACGATTTCATCCGCCAGATTTTCCAGCGTCTGAAAACCGTCGAACTGCTCATCTCGGATCAGCTCCGGCATGATCGAAAGGAAATATTCCTTTGCCGATGTGCGCACGGAAAAGCCGCGCTTACGCAGAAAGTCCGTAAGGCACTGCACCAGCTCCTCCGCGTTCGGCATTTCAATTCGAATGATTTCCAACGGCATCGCCTGGGATATTCTGCGCGCGATCGGCGCAAGCGCATCCGCGTCGTGCAGATTTACCACGAATACGATGGTGATTTGCCCCAGCATATCCTCGGCAAAATCCATCAGGCGCGAAAGATCGGGCGAATCCGCATTTCGCACCCATGCTTCGATATCCAAACCGATCACGCCGTAAAAACTGTTCCGAAATCCGGCGACCAGACGAATTTGATCCAGCAGCCGGTCAAAGCCGCCGTTTTCCTTGAACGCGGCGGAATCCAGCACCCATTCGAAGTATTTGCGGTCGCCCTCAAAGCGGATCAGGTGCAGATCGTCCAATAGCCGCGTCAGTTGCCGGATGCGCGTGGTCACGCCGCAGCCCGGCGCAACCGCAAATAGATAGTTGGGCAGTTGAATCCGCGCGCCGGTCAGCTTCCTTCGGTTATCGGCAACCTGCGCAAGCCGCGCCGCCAACGCCTTGAATTCCTCCATGCCGTGGATGGAGCGGATATCCTCAATTGCATTGCTTCCCATTGCGGAACTCCCTTCGAAGTAAGTTATCCATATATCATGCCGTGGTACTGTTTATAGTATAACATGGAATGCGCGGAATTGCTACAAATAATTCAAATGTTCTTCCGATATATGCGCGAGCGAATCAAATTGAATATGCCGTGCGGGAGAGGAATGGGTAGGGGAACGCCTTGACAGACGCGAGATGCGGGGTTTTATGGAACGGGAGGGGCGTTATTCCCTGTGGGAACGCGAAACGATTGTTGCCAAGAGCGATGAGGGACTCGACCTGTGGGTCTTGTATTAATCCCCGATGGGAACGCGAAACGGATTATCCAGATCATTGATAATACCCCGCCTTTTGCTGATTGGACGGGGTTTGTTAATGATCTTGCCTTCCTCTGATGAGGAAGGTGGATGCCGAAGGCAGACGGAAGGAGAGATAACGCACCGATCGAATTATTGCAGGTTCTGCGAACGGGTTCTCTCCCTCAGTCATCGCTCCGCGATGCCAGCTCCCCCATCAGGTGGAGCCGGAATTGGTTCGCGTGGGAACGCGAAACCGCGAACGTGCGATGCACTTTCGCCGTGCCGCGGTGCATGAGTATTAATTCCCAATGGGAACGCGAAACCTGTCCTTGCCGTCTATGCTATCTTGCGATTGGCGATTCCTACCAGCCTTATAGTATTAATTCCCAATGGGAACGCGAAACTTGTATTACTTTGGCCGAAAGAATTGATAACTAATAAGATTGTATTAATTCCCAATGGGAACGCGAAACTTGAACATTTTGTGTTCTTGGATACAATGTACCACAATATGGCGTTTTTGTCAATGATGAAATATCAAAAATGGTTCAAATAATTCGTCAATCTCGGTGGAAGCTGCTTGATTTCGCGCGTTTTTGCCGGAATGGCGCGTTAAGAAAGTTCGATTGACGATTTTTTTGGGCGCGATGGAACCGGCGATGCATCGCGATTTTCTGCCGCGCGGAAGCTTTTTCTGCGGATTGGAGCGGAAGCGCGGGTGAACTGAAAATTCGCCGCGCGCTAACCGGTCATAAACTTGTAATTGACAATTGATACTTTTTATGTTAAACTTCTAATACATATTATAATATATTTAACGACAGGGAGTTACGAAAGATGGCGAATGAAGAGGGAAAGCAAGAGAGCATAGATAAACAGAAGAATGTCTATAGCTACCACACGTTTATGTTCCCGTTCATCTGGCAGAACAAGTACAATTCGGATGTAACGTTTTCGGAATTCTGTGAATATTTCGAGAATTCCGGTTATTTTGGAAGTAAAACGGTTTGGCAGCGCCAGAGCATTTATCCCGTTAAATCTGACGAGATAACATCCGTTGATGCCCCGAGCGATCATTCCGATGGATCGAACAGCCAGGAATCGAAAGACGCGAAAAAGAAAGAATGGGAAGACGCGGTCAATACCTATGCTGCGCTGCAATACTTCTGCCCATCGGCACATAATTCGATTTTCGATACTGGCAATACCGGCGATGGCGGGGTTCTGCGAACGTATGTTTTCCTGCGGAATACGATTCACGAAAAAGCCAAATACGTAATAGAAAAGAATGGAACGACGTATTCACTGCTTGTAAATGCAATCAAGCTGAATATTTATGATACCGGCATCGCCGTTCTGATTATGGAATGCGAAAATCGCAATGCGAAACAAGCTTCGTTTGCAGCCGTCAAGAACATCAACGAATATGGGCGGCGCATCAGCCTGCCGACGATCAGCCCGTCGTTTTCGCTGTGCGCGGATAGACTTGCGTTGATGTGGAATGGTCAGGAAAAGGATCAGAACAGTCAAGCAACGGATGGTCAAGGGACAAAAGAACAGGAAGCAAAACCTTATGAAACAAAATTCCGTAAGTATATTAGGAGCTTTTCCGAAAGCGATCCAAATGATCCAAATAAAATCAAACGAACACCTGCGGATATGATCAATTCCGCGGTCAACGGATATGTTGCCCGCACATTAAAGTATATCCTGAACTATGGCAGGAAAGGAAAGCAATTTAGCACCGACATATCCAGGCGGGATGATACCGAGCATTGCTATCTGATCACGCCGGCGCTGGACGATCGAATGTATGTTATGAGCCTGGTGAAGAATGATGCGGCGAAGGACTTACTTGAGCCGAAGAACGGTCAATACGCATTCGAGGAGACGGAGGAGTTTTCCAAATCGATCTATGAATACGTGTTTGTTGATCCGGCAGGAGGCTGTTCCTGCAACGATAAAAGTATGCGAAGCGAGCTTCT
Source organism: uncultured Clostridia bacterium (assembly GCA_934663625.1). GTDB lineage: Bacteria > Bacillota > Clostridia > Christensenellales > Aristaeellaceae > SFTH01. The sequence continues at coordinate 21,160 of CAKUKP010000008.1, read as the reverse complement.
CCAAACCCATCTGAACAGACGATGGCTGGAATATGGAACGCTGTACGGTGCATCGCAAAGAAGCTTCGTCGCCCTCGGCAGCGCCGGAATGCCGGATTATGTCGTGACGAGCTTCCTTACATTATATATGCAGCTTGCCTGCCTTGCCGTGGCGTGCTATGCGACCCTGAACAAATTTGAACAGGAGATTGCGCAGGTTTCCCATCAACCCGATTCGCCGGAGAAGCGGTTGGCAGTGCTGGATATTCGCGAACGCTTTCTGCAATACCAGAGCCGGTTGGGCAGCAACAACATCACCTATCAGGAACAGGGCATCGAACTTTCGCAGATGGTGCGCGATGCGCTCGGCGTGCGGGATGTGGAAGAGATCATCACGAAGCGTCTGGACGCGCTCTTTTCCGCAACCGATACCCGAATGACATTCGATTTTAATAAGCTTGGGTGGATCATTGCGTGGCTTGAAATTGTGGGCGCGGTGCTTGGTTTGGCGCAGATATTTCTGGGTGAAGTATTGCCTGCGCAGATAGGGTATGCTTTGGTTACGGTTATCACATGGGGCGTTCTGCTGATGGCGTATAACCGACACTTTAAAGAATCGAACTTAAAATTGAACGGAAAATCGAAGAAAAAAAGATTGCCGTCCTCAAATACGAAAGCCATAGGAGGTTGACATATGCCAAAGCTGATTGTGCAATTGCAGCAGAATACGCCGATGATTCATTTTCAGGCGGAAGAAGCGGGCGCGACGCTGCGCGCGACGGCGGTAAAGCCTGCGCTGGATCGGTTTCTGATCGAAATATGCAAAAGTGAGCCGGATATAAAATCATGGATGCATGATACCACGAATAAGGCGTTTGATTACAGGATGACGTTTCGGGCGGAAGCTTGGGCTAAAGTTGAAAACGAAGCGCTGAAGAAATATAATAATGCGCAGATGCCCTATTTTGCGAAGTCCGACGGCGTTATGTGCAGCAAGTCTGTGACGATGACCATCATCAGCGCGAAAGGTGATCTGCTGGGCAAGATCAGGGAAAACATCGCCGCATTTTTCCTGCTGCACAATTTCGGCGTTCGCGCCACAAAGGGCTATGGCAGTTTTCAGGTGGTTTCGATTAATGGCGAACCTGTTACATGTACGGAAAAAGAGATTCGGGAAGCCGTAAAAAAGCTTTCCGGTGAAGATGCGATTCGGGAAGCCGTAAAAAAGCTCTCCGGTGAAGATGCGATTCAGGATGCCGTAAAAAAGCTCTCCGGTGAATTTAAACCAAATCTGTACAAACTGCCAAGCGGTTATGGTAGTTGGGGCGCAGCGCTCGCCGGCGTCAACAACATCTATGCGCAGATGAAGAGCGGAAGTTATCCGATAAAACGGAAGCAAGATCAGTCGGAGGTTCTTTCCGAAGAGAAATCCGACGTAGAATACATTTTTCTGAACGGTGAAAAATGGTGGATCAGACAGAAATTCGGTTATAACGCACAAAGCAGTTCGAACGATTCTGCAGGAGCGCAGGACAATGAACCGGAGGCACGTTTCCTGCGTGCAATGCTGGGGCTGTCCGGTTCCTACAGGGTTGGTAAAAATGGGGGTGAGGTCAAAGTAGCGGATCAGAAAGAGGGCATTCAGCGCTTTGCCAGCCCGCTGATCTTCAAACCCGTCAGAATCGGTAAACAACTGCAAGTATACATCCTCGTGAAGAGAATTCCGAATGTGATGTTCGATAGAGAGTTTGCGTTTAAGTGTGGCGGACATACCGAAAAATTAAAGACGCCAAACCAGAAAGAATTTTCACTGGTCGGCTTTTTGGATTTTGTCGCAGGAAATGACGGCGGACGCCTGATCAATAAAGTAGAAGCGGGAGGTGAAGGGATATGAGCATATTCTTCGGCGGCTGCGTTATCGGACCGGTCTTTGAAACCATCGGCCTTGTGCGCAGACCATTGGAAATCTGGATGGCGAGTTATATGTATTCCCGCATCGCGCAGATCATCATACAGGATTTGAACGCGAAGAAAGGCGTCGAAATTGTTTCCCCCTACGAAACGCCGAAAGAGAATCGAAATGAAATGTTTCAGGGGATCAGGGGCGCGGGCACATTTTCGGATCATATCATTTTCCGCGCGGAGGATATGCAGCGCGATGCTGTAGATCAGATGCTTGGAGATGCGATCGACAGAATGTATACAGAGCTTAGCGAGGAGATCATCGCCACGATCGACAATATGTATACGGAGCTTGGCGAGGAGATCATCGCCACGATCGGCAATGGTGATTTGACGGATTGCAAAGTTGCGGATTGCAAAGCGTATTTGCAGAAAAAAATATACATACTCACGCACGTGCGGGAAGCCAAAGATAGCGATGATTTCCCGATTCAGGAGGTTATTGCGGCGCTGGAAAAGCAGGATCGTTTCCCGCCGTTCCTCGCAAAGGAAGACCAAAACGATTATCTGCTGCGCTACATCGATCATGATGCGCTGAAGAACAGCCCCTGGGCAAAGGGGAATCTTGAAACGAAGCGGGATGGCGCTTCCGATGCATCGGAAAAGGTTGCGATGGGTGATTTCGGTACGATCGCCCACAGATCGGGGAACCGCGCACTGCTGCTGAACGATTATCTGGCGGTGCTCTATTCCGATGGCGATTCGATGGGCACCCTGAACGATGTACTCGCAAAAACAAATCGGAACGCATATAATAAGCTGTCCGAATTCATCATCGCGCGCACCGAGGATAACATAGAATATGTTCGCAAATACGGTGCGATGCCGATATACTTCGGCGGCGACGATATGTTTTTTATCGCGCCGATCATCGGAAATGATCCGGAGCCAAAGGATCCGGAGGCGCGCGATCAGAAAATCAGCGTGTTTGATCTGGTGGAAAGGCTCGGCGAAAGATTTGACGCGGCGTGGAAAGGCTTTGATGCGCTGGAGAAGAAGGACGGTTTCCCGAATGTTCAAAAGGATGGAAAGCTGATCGTACCCACGCTGTCCTTTGGCATTGCGATCAGCCATTATAAATATCCGTTCCGCCATATGCGGGCGGATTGTCTGAATGCATTGTTCGATGTTGCCAAAAGGCAGGCATGGTCGGGCAATCGCGCCAAAAAGGCGATCGCGATTGAATTGCGCAAACACAGCGGTCAGCGATCCAGTCTGGCGCTGTGCGGCTATGGCGATAAGAACATAAGCGCATATTCCGCCGTGGTTAAATACATTCAAAGTGTGATCCGGAACGCGAAGAGCCGGAATGCGGATCAAAGCGCGACCCAGAATGCGGAGAGCCGGAATGGCGATTCGAGGGCGATGCTCAGCCGTTCCATGCATTGGAAGGTGGTAGAACAATATCCGCTGATTGAAAAAATGCTGGAATTGCCCGATGACGAACGCAGAGTGCGGTTGAAAGCATGGTTCATCGCCAACAGCAGCGATTCGAAGGATGTCGATACAGAGGAATTCGATCTGATCATTGCCGCGATGTGCGAGGTGTATGACAGCCTTAAGGACACGGATGACGCGAAAGATCGCATCCGGAACACCATCGACGGCGTATTCCGTCTTGCTGAGTTTATGTGTACAAAGACGGTGAATACAGGGAAGAAAGCGGGTGAAGCGGAATCATGAAATACTTATTTGAATTCTATCCGACGGGATCATTTATGTTCAGCGGAGAATCATCCCTCCAAAGCCCGAAGAAAGGCGATGGATTTCTTTCCAAAGATCCATATTCCGCAAAGCGCGAATCCTTCATCGTAACATCCGAAAATCTGCCGCCGCAGACCACCATGATGGGGGCGATCCGGTATCTGCTGCTGAAAAATGAGGGCTATCACCCCGCCACGGATGATGCAGCCAGATTAATTGGCGAAAACACCTTCAATCTGGCGGAGCCAAAGGAAATGGGCATAATACAGGAGATCAGTCCGGTGATGCTGACGGGCTTGATCGATTGTGAAAAAACGGGGAAGCAGGAGCAGATTCTGCTGCTGCCCGCGCCGGCGGATCATTTGAATTCGAATGATAATCAAAACCATCCCTGCGCATATGCGCCCATTGAGAAATACAATCCCAAGGCAGATCTGGGCGGGGGGTATCTGGCGTGGCGTAAGGGCAAAGACAATCAATGGATACGCGAAGAAAAATGCTGGTATCCTGCGGATAAGCTGTTTAAATCCTATACGCAGGCGCTGCATGCTACCACCGAAGATGGCGCAGATCAGAAGGGCAATCAATCCTTCCATATGCAGGAGCGCGTGCGCTTGATCGACCGGCGTTTGAGCAAAGGAAAGGGCGTGATTTCGAATCCCGCATTTTGCGTGGCGGTCGATTTGGCGTGCGAAATTCAGTATGGCAAGATTCAGGATAGCTTCGTAAGCCTTGGCGGCAGAGAGAGCGTATTTAAGGTTCGCATAAAAGAGACTCCCAATATCGATCTGGCGGGAACGGAAAATTCGCATAGCTCTAAAAAATTCTATTTGCTGTCCCCCGCATGGCTACCGGAGAATTGGCGCAATTCGGAAAACGGTTTGGAAATGGCATATCTGAATACGCGCAGGCTGCGCAATGCGGTTACACAGGTAAGTAAGGACGCAGTTTCCATGAAATTGAACGCGGAACGCTATATAGTTGCCGATGCGGGCTCCGTATTTATATTCAAAGATCATGCGAAAATGAAGGCATTTCGAAATACGATTGAAGCTGATCCACACACCATGTGCGGATTCAACAGAACCGCAGTACTGTAAGGAGGAAACGAAATGGAACAGGCAGTATATACCATCCGGACGATCACCAATCTGCATATGGGCGATATCGGCAGCGCGGTGAACATCATCGATAAAAGCGTACAGAAGGACGCCGTGACGGAATATCCCACCATCTACGCCACCAGCCTTAAGGGCGCGCTGCGCAATGCGGCAGCGCCGTACAACGCAGCACAAAGCGAAGAAAAAATCAATCTGAAAACGGTCTTTGGCGATACCAATGCGGATGGCGCATGGAAGGGAAAGTACAGGTTCAACGATGCGCATTTGCTGTTTTATCCCATTCGTTCCGACCACCGGCCGTATTATCTGGCGGTTTCGCCGATGCTGCTGGAGCAGGCGCTGCAGATCATGGAGATTGCGGGCAAAATGGAGAAAGCAATCGAAATCATTGAGGCGTTCAAAGAGCAGAGGGAAACGGATAAGCTGTATGTCAGCGGCGTAACCGGAGATGTACTCGTCGGCAATATCTTTGTGGGCGTGAATGAAAATGCCGAGGATGTCAATGCCGCAAAGGCGCTTTTGGGATTGTTTAACATAAAAAATGAACCTGGTTTGCTGTATCTTTCCGATTGGGAAATGAGCGAGCATCTCGAGCAATTGCCCGTCATTGCACGCAACCAACTGAACAACGGCATATCCGCAAATCTGTGGTATGAGGAATTTGTGCCGAGAAAGACCGTTTTCCTTACATTGATCTCCAGGGAATGCGAAGATACAGGCTTTGATAAGATGCTTAAAGAACCCTTCCAGATGGGCGCCAACGCCACGGTGGGATATGGTCTGAGCGTGATGCAGAAGGTAAAGCGGGAGGAAATCAGGCATGACGGATAAGCAATTTGAAAAGTATATGGTGGAGGCTTTTAAACATATCAAAAAACCCGACAACAAAGTGGTTGTCGACGGAAAGGTATCGGGCAGCCTGAAAGCCATCGCCGCATCATTCGGGCCGGATGTGTACGAAACCGGACTCGTTTCGACATTGGTCACTTATTCCAGTAAGGTAAATTCTAATCCTGAATATCAAACGATGCTCGATATGATATGGGAGTTGTACAAGAAGGTAGAGGGGAATAAGGTGCCGGAGACAACATCCTACAGCGCAATGCAATATGCGATTGAAAAAGCTGGGGATTATTCTGCCTCCAAGAAGTTCAAAAAGGAACTTTTGCGTGCCAGCGTTGCAATTAAACTGACGCTCAGATCCTATCCGGATGCTGATAAGAAAACGCAGGATGATGATAAGAAAAAGCAGGATGCAACCGCCAAAGCGGAGGGTTAGTTATGCAGAGACAAAATAGGAGGAACGGACAACAAAGAACAACTTATGGATTAGCCGGTCTTAATCAACTATTCCAGAATCAGTTGGAAGCTGAACAGGCGGAATCTTCTGCGCCGGCAGGCGCGAATGATGCGGCTTCTGAATCCGCATCGCCTTCTGCACAGAGGGCTGATGCAGGTCGTGCTGTCAACGCGCCGGTTGTACATAATGTCTATCGGAATTGGGCGGGCAACCTTGGTTTCCTCTATAAGCGCGTGTTGTTTTCCAAAAAGATAAACGGTAGACTTACCGAAAATGCAGCTGCGGATGAAAATGTTCGAAACAGAATACTGGGAGCACAATGGGATTGCAGTTATTATAATGCGCTCAGTTTTGAAGAACCGAAAACCAAGGCGCATTTTAAGCTGAAGCTTCTGTATCCCGGTCTGTATGTCGGCATGGGTTATTCTCAGGGCGTAAGTGAGAATAGTGACGACCGAAAAGAGGATTTGAAAAACGGCATGTCCTTTGATTACACAACGGGGCTTCCGTATATCCCGGGCTCCGAGATAAAGGGAATGCTGCGATCCTCCTTCATCAATCATCCGGAGGGTACACTGGCTGCGTTAAAGGCTGTGTTAAAGGATGCGTTAAAAAGCAAAACCGGAATAACCGAAATAGAGAAGAGAAAGAGCGAAACCGAAATAGAAAATCTGAACGAAGCGGATCTGCTTGCGCTGGAACGGGTGATATTCGGAAATCGCATCAAAAGAAAACCTGCGGATCAGAATCCGGATGAACAGGGAGGCGTGATTTTCTATGATGCGTTCCCGATTCAGGGAAGCATGGGCATGGACAGCATTACCTCCCATCACAAGAAGAAGGGCAATAAAGATTCGATTCCGCCGGAGCTGCAGGAACCGAATCCCATTAAGACCCTGAAGGTCGCGGCAGGTTCAGTATTTGAATTTCGTTTTGCCATACCGGATGAATTAAAGTTCGGAGAGTATAGCATCAGACGTGTAAGGGTTAAAGAGTTATTCCTACAATTGATTCTGGATTGGGGCATGGGCGCAAAGACCAAACTGGGCTACGGGACATTTTGTATATCGGAATAGGAGAAGGCTGCATGAGATATTTCAGCTTTGATGCGGAAACGGACGGGTTATTCGGCCCCGTTTTTGCAATCGGCGCGGTTGTGATGGATCAAAATCAGGAAATTCTCGATCAGTTCACGGGCGTGTTTTCCGGCGAACCGATTGTCGATCCATGGGTGCGCGCGAACTGCTTGCCGGTGCCGGAGGATTTTCAGGCGTATTCCAGCCGTGAAGCGCTGTTGAATGCATTCTGGAATTTCTATGCGCGACACCGCGAGGATTGTACAATATTGGCGGATACACCGTTTCCAGTGGAAGCGGGGCTTTTGCGCGCATGCATCGATCTGGATCCGCAGAATCGAATGCAATTATCCCCCTATCCGGTGATCGACGCCGCATCCGTCTTTTTTGCGAAAGGGCTGGACAGCGATACGGATCGCATGGAATTTTCCGGCTATATTGGAAGGAAGCATGATCCGCTGGCAGATGCGATTGCTTCCGCGATTTGTGTGATCAGGCTTTTGAAGGAACCAACATAAGAGGTAGAAAATATGGTATTGCTCATTCCCTACGATCCATTTGAACCGTTCAATAATCTGGTAACTGCGATCAAATGCAAACCCGATATTTTGCTGATATTTGGCAATGTTGATGCCGAATCAACCCGAGCCAAATATCTTCGCAAGATTCGCCATCTGGGATTAATGGATACGCAGATTCGCGTTCTTGCATGCGATATACTGGATTTGAACAGCATGATTTCTGTACTGCATGATTGTATCGCGGAATACGGGGCAGCCAATTGCATGCTTGATGCGACCGGCGGGGATGAACGTTTGTTGTTCGCCGCCGGTTGCGTATGCCGATCCGAGCCGGTACCGGTTGTTCTCTACAGCCTGGTCAAAAAATCATTCAAATGCCTGAACGGCGATTTGCCGGAGGTGTTCAGGGATCCCGACATCGAATTATCCGCGGCATCCAGAATTGAAATCAATGATGGGCAGATGCTGCACAGCGGACATGTAAACAGCGATGCGATGCAGGATGGATTTTGGGAAATTGCCGAACGAATCTTTTTTGTCTATATGGAAAATCGGGCGAAATGGCCGCGGTTCACCCTGTATATGCAGCAGCTGTTGCAGCAATGCGATGCCACGGATAGGGATGGGCTAAGCTTTGTTGGCGCTACCGGCTTCAATGGCGGGGATGGGCGCGCCGTTCAGATGGATCTTGCAATCCTGCGGGGCTTGATGAACGCGGGCGCGATTACGGAGGCTTCCGTTCAGGGAAAGAAGGCGCGGATCAGATGCTGTTCCCATCAGATTCAGCGGGCCTTGATGGATGCAGGCGCATGGCTGGAATTGTATTTATTCAAGCGGTTGAAGGCGTGCGCGGAAATCGATGATGTGCAGCTGAATCAGGTGCTGAGCTGGGACAGCGATAACGATCATACGATCAATGAACTGGATATTATCGCAACGGCTGGCGCTTCCATCTTTTTTATTTCCTGCAAAACAGGAACGCCGAATATGAACATGCTGTATGAAATCAAAACGATGGCGGATCGATTTGGCGGAAATTACAGCATACCGGTATTGGCTACGGCGTGCAATATGAGCGAAGATGCGCCCGTGCTGCTCCGCCGTGCGTCCGCAATGGGAATTGTGATTCTGGATGCAGAAGACCTGGTTGAAAAGAATCCGGCAGAAGAATTGATGGCGGAGAGCCGGAAGCTGTTGTCGTCCTATTCATGGTAGGCGGGATGCGAAAACCGGTTATGCGCTTTGAAAGGAATCATTATGCAGCTTACGATACATATGTCCAATACCGAACGGGAAAGCACGGTACTGCCGCACGCATATCAGCATCTGATCCAGGGGATGCTGTTTAACATATGGAAGGAAGATCCTGAATTTGCAGCAATGCTGCACGCGGTCAACGATGATGGCAGGCGCATCTTTCGCGGATTTACGTTTGGCACATTGCAGGGGCGATTTGTATCGCAGGCAAAAAGCGTTTGCTATACAAACCCGATATCCTTGACCATACGGACGCTGAATCCATTGTTGATTGAAAAACTGATTCAGGGGATTCGACGGCAGGCGCATTTGTACATCGGCAAAAATCGCATGGAGGTCACGCACCTTCAGGTTTCGGATAGACATATTGAAACGGATCATATCCAAATCAGGATGCTAACGCCGATTACAGTCTATCATACCAATGATCTGAAGCAAACCGAGTTTTATCGTCCGGATGAAAAAGCATTTTATGACGGCATTGTTCGAAATGCGAAGCGGAAGTTTCAGTATTATACCGGAGCGGATTATGCAGATCAGTTCTGCATTATTCCGCTGTTTCAAGGACTGCCGAAACGGATGTTTACGGTTTATAAGGGAAGCTATATTACCGCATGGTTCGGGCAATATGCCTTATCGGGTTCACCCGAAATTTTGGATCTGCTGTATCAAACGGGCATTGGCGCAAAGAATGCGCAGGGGTTCGGTATGTTCAGCGATTTCCAATAAATCCGGTAAAACCGGTGATCTCAAAAACAACGTTTCGCATCGATTGATTTGAACCGTTACCGTTGCTGCCGAAACCCGCTTTGCGGGTTCAGGATGTTGACAAAGTCAACAGACTAACAGACTATGAGAAACGCTGCAAGACAAGGAAGCAAGGGCTGCAAAAGAGGGCGCATAGTTTGACCTATGTAACCGATTTTGCAGCCCTTGTTGACGATGAAAGCAGGAATTTTCACTTCGTCGGAAGTATTTCAGAAAATTTCTGCGGTTGCAGTGTTTGTCAGCGGTCTGAACCCGCTTTGCGGGTTTCAGCGTATTAATAATAATTAATACTGGATCGACAGGTGGATGCAGATTCGGTCTGCATATCGTTTACCAGCATCTGAATGTGCGCGATTTGGATATCATTCGGTTTTGTTTATTTCGATAAAACACCTGTTAAATATTTTGATATTTTATTATTGCCTCTACTGACAAATTGCAAAATGCCATAGTATAACAACTATAGAATTTACAAATATACTCACATAAATACTTTGTGAATACAACGAAAATTAAAGCGACTATAATGCGGAGGACGAAGCACATGAGCGAAAATACAGTGTATGACTTCGAGAATAAAATCAAACAGTTACAGGTTCTGGAGGAAAACAAGGAATTTGACAAGGTATACGCTCTTTCGAATGAAATTCTGGAGCATGATGAAAATTGCGCGGAAGCATATCTTTACAAAGGCATCTGCCTGTACTATGGCGCCGGCGTTGAACAGGATGTGGACGGCGGGCTGACATATCTGATTAAAGGCGCCAATTTGGGCGATTCAGAATGCCAAAAAACCTTGCTCAATATGTACATGGATGGGTTTAAGACGTGCGCTCTTGATGTAGAACGCGCTGCGCGCGAAACTGCTGCGAAGGTAGCCTGTCATATCGGTTCAAGATGTGCAATGGCCGGCTTGGCGATCCAGCTTTCTGAAGAGAACGATTCTGAAGAGAACGATGAAGAAAAAGCGCGGCAGTTTTTCCAGAATTCATATAAGTATTTCAATATCGCCAGGCAGGCGGGATATCCCAAAGCGGAAGAAGACGTCGTTAGATTGTTGAATGCGATGCCAGCAAGCGACATTGAGAAGATTCCGGATTTGAACTTTGCATATGAAATTGAAATGGCGATGCCGCTTGCGAAGGCTGGAAATGCGGATGCAATGATGGCGATCTATCTATTGATGCTGAAGGGTCCGGATAGCAATGCAGATGAACGCCTGTATTGGCTGGAACAGGCGGTTTTGCGAGGAAAGTCCGATGCAGTGCGGTACTATGGCGGCATGTGGCGCATCGGCATAATCGAGGATGATGATTTCAATTGTGATTCCTACATACGGGGCTGCGAAGCGCTTCTGAAGAGCAATGCGGATCTCGTCGATGCGGAAATGCTGGGTACTTTGGGCGAATGTTACATGTCTGATCGCAGTTCCATGAAAGATTTGGATGCGGCGGAGCGCTATCTTACGCAGGCAGCGGACGGGGGCGACAGGCGATCCATACGTTCGCTGGCGCTCGGTCTTCTGGCGGAGGGAGAACTGCGGACAAACGATGATAAAGCGCTCGTCTATTTGAATCAGATAATCAAGAACGATGATGATCAGGATTTTGTTGAAAATGTAATCTGTCTGACGGCTGATATTTATTTAAGGCGGAATACCGATGCGGATGCCGATAAAGCCGAAGTGCTGCTGCGCCGTGTTGAAAATAGCCATGATGATAACATCCGGAACATCGCACGTGAAACGCTTGCGAGTATTGTTGAAGTCAGGCGAAGAAAGCAAGAAGCCGGTATCCTTGCGCAAAATCTGAGTGAGGAAGCTCCGAAAAAGTCCGGATGCTATATTGCAACCGCGGTGTATGGCGCTTACGATTGTCCGCAGGTATGCACTTTGCGCAGATACCGCGATGATGTACTGGCGGAAAGTGCTTTGGGGCGGCTTTTTATCCGCTTTTACTATAAGTTCAGCCCGAAGCTGGTAAAATATTTCGGTCAAACCAGATGCTTCAACGCTTTCTGGCACGGCGTGCTGGATAAATGGGTACAGCATCTGCAAGATAAGGGCTTCAAAGGCACGCCCTATCAGGATCGGGATATCGAGCAATAATTTGCCCAGTATAAATCGATTGAATAATATGCGGGCAGGGCGGAAATGCCAAATCAAAGCGCCGCATAGAGAATAGAAAGGGAGGAATAATTTATGGGATGGTTCGATGCGTTGTGTTATTACTGTGACAACAAGCCGGGGTTGCTGAGTACGGGTTACATATGCCAGTATACGGGCGAGGAACTTGATGAGAAAAGCGATCTGTTCTAGTACGGCTGTCATGGAGGCTGTACCGGCTATAAGTATTGCCCGTATTATCGTAAGAAATAAACGGTTTGCCGATGTTTCCTGGCTCCCAAAGAGCGGACAATTAAGAAGTGTGGAATAAACCAGAGCACACAGAAGGAGGGCACAAAAAGGGAAAGCAAAACAAGTACAACAGGGAAGGGAAGATCATTGCGGCGAATCTGGTGACAGAGGGCGGAGCTGGTCGAGTGCAGCAAACGAATACAGGATTCATGAAAATACGCTGTGGCGAACCGATGTTCGAAGGAACGGCTCAGAATGTTGACAAAGTCAACAGACTGCCAGACGCTGAAAAACGCCGCAAGACAAGGAAACAAAATTGCAGATGAGGGCGCATACACAAAACGCACCGAAGACCCGCAAAGCGGGTTTCGGCAGCAGCGGTGCCGCGCCTCAATCTTCGATTGAGCCGTCGGCAGTCGGCTAAAAGCCGACCGGAAAACCTGATGGTTTGCCGCCTTCGCGCTGGAATCCAAAGGATTCGCGCGGGCTGGTCGCGCTTGCCACAGGCAGTAGGTGCCGCGCTTCAATCTCTGATTGAACCGTCGGCAGTCGGCTAAATGTCGACCGGCAAACCTGAAGGTTTGCCGCTTTTGCGCGACTGCTTTAATGTATGTAACCGAAGTCTGCAATTCTTGTTGACACAGTAAGCAGAAATTATCACTTCGCAAGAAGTGTTTCAGAAAATTTCTGCGGTTGCGGGGTTTGTCGGCGGTCTGCGACGTTCGAAGGAACGGCTGGTGGTCCATACGGATCGCGGCTGTCAGTATACAGTGTGGGACTTCTGGCGTGCGGTCACGTCCACTAGTGCTATTCAGAGTATGAGCCGCCCAGACACGCCCCACGATAACGCCTGCAGGTGCTCAAGGTGGAATGCATCAACAGAACGCATTTCGAAACCCGCACAGAGGCGGCAAACGCGATTACTGAATACCTGCTGTAATCATGATTTCCATTCGGATGTTCCGGATCATAGTATTCCTTTTCGAACAAACCCAGCTCCAGCAGCGCTTCTTTCTTCTTCCTGCGCTGCTCGTCCCGTTCCGTTGCCTTTTGATCCAGGTATTCCTGTACCCGCTTATTCATTTTGTGTTTCCCTGAATTCATCATTCTTCCTCGATCAGCGCTGCATTTTTGCCGTAGCGCTGCAGCCAGAAGCGCATGGAGCTTTTATCCGAATGCACCAGCGCATCGGCGGCGTCTGCGGTGATGTTTTCGAAGGCGATTTCCTGTCCGAACCAATCGAAAACATCGTTGAGATTTTTGCGCTTGACGCGCAGGCGATAGGTGTTTACCGTGCCGGAATACATGTAGGCGTGCGTTTTGACATATTGATCCAGATCGATATCCGCTTCCAGCGGGCGGATTTTGCCCTTGCGCTTATGGACATCCGTCATTCTGTCGATGCGGTAGTGCGAAAGCTGTACATGGCGGTTTACCTTCGCGATCATATAATGTCGCCCGTTCGCCATCACAACGCCGTAGGGATGGGCGTTGTACACCTTCGGCACATCGCCGCGCTCGAACAGCTTCAGCGCCCCGTCCACATCGAAATAGCCGTAGTGAAATGTGATCTGCCTTCCGGTTCGCATGGCGTCCTCGATGATGCCCAGATTTTCCATGAACAGCGAACTGCCGATGCCCGCATCGGCGCAGGTCGCCCCCGGCACATCGGTTCCCTGCAGGATGCACAGCCTGCGAATCAGGATCTCCCTGGTATCGCGGGAAAGCCCCGTGCCGAACCGCACCGCGTTGCAAAGGTATGCCATTTCGCCCTCCGAAAAGAAGCCCTTATAATAGTACTTTCCATCGTCGGCAACCGGACAGCCGCACAGGATCATTTCATCGATGGCACGGCGAATGCTTCGGGGATCGATGGTTTCGCCGTGCTTTTCGCATAACCGCTGCGCGATTTCCTTCGCGTCCAGCCGATGCGCCGCATCCGTTTCTGTGCGCAGGATTTCAAGTATGCCGAACAGCCGCTGTGCATTGCTCAGCTTTGCCATAGGCATCCTCCTTTATGAATGCGTTCAGCATGAAATTTCGATGGTCGAACCGTTCTGCGCCTTGCGTACCACGATCTTGCGATCGATGCGCTCGCGCAGTTCGTGCACGTGGGAGATTACGCCGATCAGCCGCTTGCCGTCCGCCAGCGAAGCGAGCATCTCCAGCGCGCGGTTCAGCGCGTTTTCGTCCAGCGATCCAAAGCCCTCGTCGATGAACATCGAATCCATTCGGATGCCGCCGCTGCCCGCCTGTACCACATCGGAAAGCCCCAGCGCCAGCGCCAGCGACGCCATGAACGATTCGCCGCCCGACAGGGTTTTGACATCGCGCCAGCGGCCGGTGCTGCGATCGAATACATCCAGATCCAGCCCTGCCTGACTGCGCAGGTTCGCCGCTTCCTCCTTGCAGCGCAGCGTAAACATGCCCTCGGTCATGTCCCGCAGTCGCTGGTTCGCCGCGTAGACCACCTGCTTGAAATAGTACTGCTGTACATACGTTTCCAGATGAAGCTTGCCGCTCTTCTGCCCCGCCGCAATGTGCTGACCGGCGACGATCTTATAGGTTTCGCCGACGATCGCCCAATGATCGCGCTTCTTTTCCTTCTTCGCGCAATAGTCGCGAAGCTTTTTCAGCGCGCTTTCATTCATCTGAATGCTGCCGCTGCGCGCCTTTTCTTTCCTGTTGATCTCATCGAGGAGCGCTTGTACCGTATTCTGCTCCGCTTCCAGGGCGGCGACATCCACGCGCTGCTTGCCTTCCAGCTTCTTTTGCAGCGATTTGATCATATCCTCGCAGGACTTGCGCTCCTCGCCGTATTCGCGAATGTCCGCGTCCATGCGTTCAATATCCTTTTCGCTGCGCTTCGCGGCGTCGTAGTCCGCGCGATCCTCAAATCCGTTCGCCGTCAGCTGGCGGTTGAATTCGGCGGTCAGTTCGTCATGCCTGGCTTTTGCGTCTGCGACGCTTTCCTTCGCCGTATTATAGCTGGTATTATCGCGCTCAAGCGCCTTTTCCAGCTTGGACAGTTTTTCCTGCGCTTCCCTGTCCGCCGCGCGAAGCTTTTCCGCCTCTTCCGTCAGCTGTTTCGCCCGCGCCCTGATCTCCTGAGCGGTACCCGTGATGCCTGCGTCTTCAAGCCGCTTCTGATCCGTTTCGATCGCGCTTTTGATTTCCCGCGCCTGACCATCTGCATCGTGGAGGCGATTCTTCGCCGCATTCAGCGCAGCTTCCGCGCTTTCCATTTCCTCCTGCGTGGCGGCTTCGCCCGCCAGCGCCGCCGGAGCGGGATGCGCCGTCGATCCGCAGACCGGACACGGCTGTCCCGCCTGAAGCTCCTGCGCGATCAGCCCGTACTGGTTGGAGAAAAATGCATGGCGCGCGCGCCGGCTGGCTTCCTCCTTGATTTGCACATCCGACAGGCAGCGTTCAAGCTGTTCTTTGGCTTTCGCATACGCCTTTTGATTTTTTTCCAGCGCTTCGGCGGTGGAGATGGCACCCTCCATCTGCTTTGCCTGCGCCTGCATTTCATCCGCCTTTGGCAGTTCCGCGTGCGCCGCATCCGCCTTTGCCCTTGCATCGGGCAGCGCTGCATTCGTCTTTTGCAATGCGTCGGCCGCCTGATGCATCTTCTCAGACCATTTCTCGATTGTTTTCTGATTATCTGCCATCGCGTTTTCGGCGCTATCGATGTTTGCCGCCTTGCGCGCACGCTCCACCTGCCGCGCCGCATCGTCGATTTCGTTCCGGCGGCAGTTGAGCTGATCCCACTTTTCCTGTTGTTTATGCAAATCCTCGAACGCCTGATTATCGTTCTTCGCCTGCGTGATGATCCGAATCAGTTCGGAAGCGCGCTCGCCGTTTTCCTTCTTTTGTCCATCAAGCTTCCGAAGATGATCGTTTTCATAATTCACCAGCCGTTCCAGCACTTCGATCACATGCGCCGCATCGCCGCTTTTGCGGTATTCCAGCAGTACCGCATGTTCGGAAAAATCGGGATCAAGCTGGATGTTCTCCATCGCTCCGCCAATCTGTTCATCCAGCTTATCCTTTTCCTGTTCGCACTGTCTGTTCATATCGCCCAGCTTTTTTTCCACCTGTGCATACAGCTCGGTATTGAACAGCTTGCGGAACAGATCGATGCGATCCTTGCTCGCGGCGGTTAAAATCTTTCGGAAATCGCCCTGCGCGATCATAACCGTCTGCGCAAACTGATTTCGCGTGAGCCCCAGCAGCTGCTCCACTTTTTCCCGAACACTGGCGATGCCCGTCCACATCAGCTGGGTATCCATATCCTCCAGCTCCGCATCGGCGATCTGCTTTGTGGTGCCCTCGCCGTTTTTCTTTAGGCGTTCGTATTCGGGATTGCGGCGAATCCGATACCTGTGCCGGTTGTGATCGAACGTGAATTCCACATAGGTATCATCCTTCTGCGCGGCATAGTCCGAGCGGAAGGATTTGGCCTCGCGATCCTGACCGGAGGCTTCGCCGTACAGCGCGTAGCAGATCGCATCGAATACCGTGGTCTTGCCCGCGCCGGTATCGCCGGTCAGCAGGAAGATGCCGCTGCTGCCCAGTTTTTCAAAATCCACGGTGGTTTCCTTCGCATAAGGCCCGAAGGCGCACATCGTCAACAGAATCGGCTTCATGCTTTGTCCCCCTCCATTGCGGCTTTCAGCGCTTTTTCAAAGATATCCATGTGTTTCTCCGTCGGATCGACATCGTTGTTCTGCAGGCGGAAAAAATCGGCGAACAGATCCATCGGCGTTTTGTTTTCGATGGTTTCGGTGGCGATCACATCCCGCGTTTCCTTCATCTTGGAATTTTCCACGCCGAAGCTGATCATGTTCGGGAACACAGTGTTGCGAATGTCCAGCTGCGCATCCCGCGGGATCGTTTCATCGTGCAGCGTGACCGCGACATAATCCTCGGAATACGGCATCGCCATCACATCATCAAACAAACCGGCCACGCGGCGCACCTCGCGCAGCGGGGTCAGCGGGCAGGTTTTTACCGTGACATCGTCCTTTTCGCGGATGTCCACGATGCACACGCTCTTGCGATGCTCCGCTTCGGACAGCGAATATTTCAGCGGGGAACCGGCGTAGCGCAGCGTATCACGCCGCAGCCGCTGCGGCTTGTGGATGTGACCGAGCGCGACATAATCGTATTCGTCAAACAGCGATGCATCGATGTTGTCCAGCCCGCCGATGGTCTTTTCCTCGGATTCGCTCGTCTCCGCGCCGGTGATGAACTGATGGCACAGCAGGATGTTGCGCTCGCGCGGATCAATGGGGGAATTTTTGAGCGCCGGCGCCACCGCGTCCTGATAGCTTGCGATCTTTTCGTCCGGATAGAAGGCGCGCACGTTCGCCGGTTTGATGAACGGCAGCAGGTGAATGTTGATTTTGCCGTAGATGTCGGTAAGCTCTACCTTCTGAATCGTGCCGTCAAAGCATTCGTTTGCGTATACGCCCGCCCTGCGAATCAGGCGGGAGAAATACGCGATCCGCTGTTCGGAATCGTGGTTGCCGCTGATCATGAAAACGCGGATGCCGCCCGCGCACAGGCGATTGATGAAATCATCGAACAGTGTCATCGCCTCCGCCTGCGGCGAGGATTTCTGGTAAACGTCGCCTGCGATCAGAACGCCGTCTACATGCTCATTCTGCGCGATTTGGACGATCTGATCCAGAATGAAGCGCTGATCCTCCAGCAGGGAAAGGTTTTTGAACGTCTTCCCGATGTGCAAATCCGAAATGTGCATCAGTTTCATGCTTGAAATTCTCCTCCCTTAATGGGTCGTGCGGTGATTTCATCGCCGAACCGTTCGCGCAGCTGGCGCTTGAATCGATCGTTCAGCTTGCGGTATCTGCTCACCAGCCGCGTTAGCTCTGCGCTGCCCAGCATCGCCTGGCTCAGCTTTCCGGCGATCTGTACGCGGCGCAGCTTCCGCATGTACGCTTCGTAAATCTCCTTCGGATATTCGACGCCCTTTTCCAGATTCTCCGCGAAGGTCTGGAGCGCGGGCACGATGTCCCGAATCTCATCCGGATGCGTATCGATGTCGATTTTCGGCTGCTCCTCCGGCAGATAGCGCTTCACCATCGCCCGCAGCTCGGGGCATTTGTCCATCTCCTGCCGCAACGCCTTGTTGCACCGCTTGATTTCGCTCGCCATGTCTTCATAGGCGCAGGCGACCTCCGGATCATATTCCATGCCGCATGCGCTCCGCAGTGCATATTCGCGCAGCGCCGCAAAGGAATTCGCAAGGTATTTCGGGTGCAGCACGGGCGCGTACAGATAGTCCAGACGTTCAACCAGCGTGGGGCCGAAGCTGTTTTCCATCTCGCGCATCCAGCAGGTCAGGTACTTCAGATTGATCGTCCCGTTGAAGGCGGTTTTGTCGATGGAAGTGGTACGTTCGGGCAGCTCCAGCGCCTCGATGGATCTGCATCCGTTGAATGCCAGGCGGCCGATGCTCTCCAGTGAATCCGGGAAGCTGATGTATTTCAAGCTCTCACAGGTGGAAAATGCGCGCTCCTCGATGCGCTTCAGATTCTGGGGAAGCCGAACGCGGCGAAGATGAATGCATTCAAAAAAGCACATCTGCGGAATCACCTGAACGCCATCTGGAATCGTGATCTCCTCCAGACGGGAGCAGCCGGCGAAGGCGCGCTCGCCAATCCAGCGGATGGTCTTCGGCAGGATTACCCGCTTCAGGTTCCACGCTCCGACGAACGCATTTTCCGGAATGTTCTCCGTCCATGCAAATTCGAAATCGCAGCCGCTGCCCACGGGACCCGCCGATTCGATGACGGCGGTCACTGCGCCGCTCCACTGCGTGCAGCCGTTCGGAAGGCGAATCTGCAGATGGTCAATCTGCACATCGTTTACGAAGAAGCTCACTGCATATGGAAGGCTCTCGATTTCGGGGTTTAGGCGCATCTGCATCCAGAGGGCGTCGCTTCCGTAGAAGTGGCTCGCGGGCAGGCGCAGATTGGAAAATGCATCTTTTCCAATCTGGTGAATCCCTTCATAAAAGACCACATCCTCGACGCCGCGGCAACCGGAGAACGCCATTTCGCCGATGATTTGCAGGCTTCGGGGAAGGATCAGACGCCCGCGCAGACCGCAGTTTTTGAACGCATCCGCCCCGATGAAAACGATACCCTCCGGCAGATCGATCTGCGGCAGCGCACAGCCGCGAAACGCGCCGTTTCCGATGTCCGTGATGCCCGCGGGGAGATCGATCCGGCGCAGCTGCTTTAACTGTGCAAAGGCGTTGTCCGGAATGAAATGCGTCCATGGGAACTGATAATCGCAGTCACTGCCGATGGGACCTGCGGTTTCAAATCGGCAGCCCACAAAGGCGTCTTCACTGATGCGCGCAACGGATGCGGAAATGGTCAGTGATTTCAGCGCGCTGCACTTCGCGAATGCGTATTCGCCGATAGCGGTTACTCTGTACCCGTCCAGAATGTCCGGGATCGTGACGTGCTGCAGCGATTGATCCGCAAGCGTGATGATGGTTGCGCCATCGTCCTTCGAAAGATCGTATACAAAATCGCCCGATACGCGCAGCTGCTTCGGGTCGAGCAGAAGGTGATAGTAGCCGTCGATATCGTTGATCTCTTCAGCGTCCTCATGGAAGTCGTCGCCCAAAATCCGGTTCAGTTCATCGTAATTCATACTGCATTTTCCCTTCATTTCTTTTTCCGCCGCGGTCAATTAGTTATGCATATATTATAATTAGAATACGTCGGAATTGCAAGCCGGCGAAAAAATCAACAACAAAGAATCTGATGTAGAAATACAAAAATATGTATTTGAATGATCGATTCTAGTGCAACATATAAAATTAACATGTATGTCAAAAAATTGTCCATACACGTTTGATCTTACTTGTTATTAACATGTTAGCGAAACTTTTGCAGGGAACGGGAATCAAAAAATGCAGATTCGTCGCGGCAGCTAAAATGCGGAGAAAACACGATCACCTCATTCATGTAGCGCGTCGGAAGTAGGGTGCCAGTACGTCAGAATGGATGCCGCAGGAGAGTATTGCCACCGGTTCCTTTTATGAAAGAATGGAAACTCTTTATAATGCAATGCAATAGCTTTACTTGCCTTCAGAATAATATCCTAGTCTGTACATTCAAATTTCTTCATCTCACCAAGCAGCCGATAAGTAAACAACAATGCATGCCAGGGGGCCTTTTTCATGTATATCAAGAAATCATCAATCCATGAAACGGATATTCGCAGTAGTCTGGCTCGATTTCAACTTACGCCCCCTGTGAGATGTGACCAGATGCACCGGCTTGGGCGCGCGCGGGGATGCATTTCAACTCACGCACCTCGTGTGAGGTGCGACTATTCGAATTCGAAGACGCGATCGGAGTGGACGATTTCAACTCACGCACCTCGTGTGAGGTGCGACCATCCGCGCGCTGGACGCGCAGCGCGCGGCGGGCATTTCAACTCACGCACCTCGTGTGAGGTGCGACTCGGCTTTAACGCGCATATGGTGGACGTGATAATTTCAACTCACGCACCTCGTGTGAGGTGCGACCTTCGGACCCGATTTTTACTATGATCCAACGCATTTCAACTCACGCACCTCGTGTGAGGTGCGACTCGCCGCAAAGATATTGCATTGCTGTCCGGCGATTTCAACTCACGCACCTCGTGTGAGGTGCGACGAATCGTTACGCCCGCTACAATTCGCGATAAATTTCAACTCACGCACCTCGTGTGAGGTGCGACGGCGCGATCAGTGAATTCGTAACCGGTCTAGGCATTTCAACTCACGCACCTCGTGTGAGGTGCGACGATTGACGCGATGGCGGCGGCGATCCGACTGGAAATTTCAACTCACGCACCTCGTGTGAGGTGCGACGGGCGCCGAGGGACGGGGCTAGTCGACATAAGAGGATTTCAACTCACGCACCTCGTGTGAGGTGCGACCAGCAGAACCGCGTCCGCATCCTGCGACAGATTTCAACTCACGCACCTCGTGTGAGGTGCGACGAGGGGTTTGAGAAATAATTGCTCCAGTCTTCTTGAATTTCAACTCACGCACCTCGTGTGAGGTGCGACGTGGTGCGCTGCCG
>CAKUKP010000007.1 GCA_934663625.1 uncultured Clostridia bacterium | reverse complement strand
CTGCTGGGCCCCTCCGGCTGCGGCAAGACGACGCTGCTTCGGATGATCGCCGGTTTAGAAACGCCGGACGAGGGCGAAATCTATCTGGACGATACCTGTGTTTTTTCAAGGAAGCGCCAGATCAACCTGCCGCCGGAAAAGCGAAATCTGGGCTTTGTGTTTCAGGATTTTGCGCTCTGGCCGCACATGACGGTGTTTGAAAACGTAGCCTTCGGCCTGCGCGCGCGCGGAAATACGAAGGATTTACAACGCCGCGTGCGCGACGCGCTGCGCACCGTGCATCTGGAGGATTTTGAAAAGCGCTATCCGCATCAGCTTTCCGGCGGTCAGCAGCAGCGCGTGGCGTTCGCCCGCGCCATCGCGGTGCAGCCGGGCTGCATTCTGTTTGATGAACCGCTGTCCGCGCTGGACGCGCTGCTCCGCGAGGAAATGCGGCACGAATTGACGGAGCTTACGCACGCGCTGGGCATCACTTCCGTTTTCGTAACCCACGATCAGACAGAGGCGATGAGCATGAGCGACCGCATCGCCGTACTGAACGGCGGCTACGGAAGATACGCAGGTATATATCTGCGATCCCATCCGCGATCAGCGGATTGATCTCGCGGTGCTGGACTGCGCCTATGGGCTGGATGAAACGCCGTATGGGGATGCGTGCGGTCATCTCGTTCGGGTAACGGAAAGGCCTCTGTCCATGCATGGGCTGCTGCTTTTTCCCGTGCCGAAATACGGGCGCGGGCTGGAGATTCTGAAGCTGTTTTCCGATCACCTTCGCAGCGCCGCTTATTCCGCGGACGATGTATTTTTGAAAAATCTGACCATGCAGCGCGCGGGTGGATTCTGGTATAAACCAAATCAAATTGATACGCCGGTGCAGCCTTACAGCGGACAGCGGCGCGGAATCGTATTCGTAAGCGATCCGCAGCTGCGCACGGATGCGGCGCGGGCGATCGCCGATCAGGTGCTTGCAAACGGCGGCGTCGCCGTAATGACCGGCACGCTGGAAAAGGGATCGTACAGCGAATATTTGTTTTCGCAGGGCAAAATGGCGCTGCTTCGCTATCCGGTGCACCAGAACCATGCGCAATTTGAACGTTTAAATCAAAGAAATAAATTCAGGCGTCCAATCCCCTATCATTCTCCGGAATTGCACGATGAAATGAATATTCGATTCTAACCAAAAGAGGCCGTTTCTGCAACAGCCTCTCAGGATGTTGACAAAGTCAACAGACTGCCAGACCCTGAGAAACGCCGCAAGACAAGGAAACAAACTTGCAGATGAGGGCGCATACACAGACGTATGTAACCGAAGTCTGCAAGTTTGGTTGACGCAGTAAGCAGAAATTTCAACTTCGACAGAAGTTGTTCACGAAATTTCTGCGTTTGCGGGGTTTGTCAGTGGTCTGAGAGGCCGTTTCTGCAACAGCCTCTTTTGATATGTATGCAATTTGATTATGCCTGATCCGGATCCACCAGAATTACGCCCTTTACCTTGGGTTCCTTCGATTCGAGCATGAAGCGAATGCCCTTTTCCGCGTCCTCAAGGGAGAATTCATGGGTGATAATCGGATCCAGATTTACCTGACCGGATGCGATCAGTTTGAACACCTTATCCCACACCAGCGGCGCAAGCCAGGAGAACTTCAGCGTCTTTTCGCTCTTCAGCGTTGCGAGTACCGGCACCTGCAGCACATCATCCGCGCCCGCCTGACCGAAGTACACGATGGTGGAACACGCGCGGGTAACGTTCAGCGCATCCTGCAGCGCGGACATATTGCCCGTCGCCAGAATGGCGCGATCCGCCAGCACGCCGCCGTTCAGTTCCGCGACCTTCGCCGGAACATCCGCCGCATAATACGGTGAATTCGGATCGGTATTGTTGATCACGTGCGTCGCGCCGCATTCCAGCGCCTTTTTCAGGCCGAAATCTTTGCGCGCGACCACGATTACCTTGCCCGCGCCCGCCGCGCGCACCAGCTGCGTCATCATCAGGCCAATGCCGCCAACGCCGTATACAACGGCGGTCTGCCCCAGACCCACGTCCAGACGATCCACCGCGTGGGTCGCGCACGCCAGCGGTTCCGCCAGCGCGGCGGATTTGAAGGATACCTCGTCCGGAATCTTATACACGTGTGTATACTTCGCCTTTACATACTGCGCCATCGCGCCGTCAAACATGGTGCCGACGACCTCCAGATGCGTGCAGGCGTTGAATTCGCCGCGCATACACGCCGGACAGGCGTTGCACTGCATTACGGGATTGACCGCCACGCGATCGCCTTCGCAGAACAGCCCCATCTTTTTGGGCGTTGCGCCCACCTCCGCCACCACGCCGGAAAATTCATGGCCGAGGATCAGCGGCCCCTTGCCATCCGGCGTATCCAGCGGACTTTTTCCATTATAGTATACCAGATCGGAGCCGCAAATGCCGCACGCCTTTACCTTGATCAGGATTTCATTATCCTGAATCTGCGGAATATCTTCCTGACGATAGATCATCTTATAGGGCTCCATGAAGCGATTTACCCACATCTTACCCGTCATGTTTCATCCTCACTTTCCGATCAGCAATCCTTGCAGTATTTCTTATTCAGCGCGTCTACGAACTTGAAGCAATCCTCGGTAACCGCCCACGCATTCGGCCATTCGCACAGATCGATCGCCCACCAATCGCCCTTATAGCCGCCTTCGTTCAGCAGGTGCGGGATGACGGAATCGAAATCGATGTTGCCATCGCCGAAGGGCGCATGGGTAGATGTGCCGGTATCATTCAGCGTTCCATCGCAGTCGATCAGGTGAACCAGACCGATCCTGCCCGCCACCATATCGATAAATTCATTTACGGAACCTTCCAGCTTGCAGCCCGCTTCGATGTGGCGATGCCCCAGCGCACAGTTGTACGCATGGCAGGTATCGAACAGCAGCGAGAAATTGGGTGCGGTCACGTGATCCAGAATCCATTTTACATTCTTGGGTTCGTTGATCATAAAGCCGGGTTCAAATTCCCAAACCACATCGAACCCATATTCCGCGGCTTCATTTGCCATTTCGGTAAAATGCTTTACGAAGAACGCTTTTACTTCATCATAGGTCATGCCTTCGGGCAGGATGGGCGGGGTGCAGGTATCCACGCGCATGATCCTGGTAAGCCCCAATTCCGCCGCGCACTTCAGGGCACGGGTATATTCCGCGCGCCATTCGGCGGTCTGCTTCAGGGAATCGTACTTCCACATATCCAGCGCGTAATCCGCTACTTCCAGACCGTTATCCTTGAAGATTTTCACCAGAGCGGCCTTCTTTTCGGGGGTATCGACGATATCTGGATGCGCGCCGAAGGGCGGAAATCCGCCGAGGCTGATGCCATCGTAGCCAATTTTCTTTGCGCCCGCGCACAGCTCGTCCAGCGGCTGCGGAATTGCCCAGGAACTGATTGAAATTTTCTTCATGATGCCAACTTCTCCTTTTCTGTTTTCAGGTATGGTTATTTCGCTTTTATGGCTTTTCCGAATCGAAGGGCGCCACCGCCGCGCAGCGCTGCGCGGCGATGGCCGAAACGGATACGCCTTTTATACCGGTTTGGGCGCGCGTCAGTTCGCGGCGAGATACGCCTCCAGATTGGCCTGGAACTGTTCAAACAGTTCGATGTTCGCACGATACGCCTCTTCATAAGCGGCGAGATCCCAGGTGAACACATTGTTTTCGCGCGCGGCGAGGTAATCATCCATCACCCACGGAATCGCGACATCCAGATTATCCTTAGTCAGAATGTTGGAGGGCTTGATCTGCAGATCCACTTCAAATTCTTCGCCGTTGAAGTAGCGAATCATCTGCTGCACGGAAAGATCCGCATCCAGAATCGGACAATCCATGCCAGTCGCCATCATCTTGCCTTCCTTCAGCCATTCCCAGCCTTCTTCCTTACCATTGATGGAAACCACGGCGATCTTTTTATTCAGACCGTTTTCTTCCAGCACCTGAATGGTGCCGCGCGCCATTTCTTCATTGCAGGCGAAGATCACATCGATATCGCGTCCGGATGCGATCAGATCCTCTACGGCGGGAATCGCCTTGGCCGCCGCCCATTCGCCGGAAGCGGTGACATAGCATTCCTCCATGCCGGCCTCGGTCAGCGCCATATTGAAGCCCACGATTTCGCCTTCGGCGGTGTTCTGGCCGAATACGCCGGGCACGAGCGCGATCTTCCCGCTGGACTGCGGATAGTTCTTCGCGACCCACTGGCCGATTTCATAGCCGATCATGATGTAGTTATCGGATACCCAGCCCTGATAGCCGGTTCCCTCTTCTACCTCGGGCTGACCGACGATGAAGAAGATCGGAACGCCCGCTTCATTGGCGGCCTTGATCGTAGCGGCAGAGCCCGCCGCGCCCGCAGTGATCACCGCGATCGCATCCACGCCCTTTACGATCAGATCCTGACAGTTCGCAAGTTCGGTTTCGGAGCTGTAGTTCGAGTTCAGTTCGATGACCTCCGCGCCGTTCGCCTTCGCCAGTACCACCAGCGCATCGCCGAACGCGGCATAGTAATCATCGGGGCCGGCATTGATAAAGCCGATGGTCTTGCCTTCCAGACCTGCAGCGAGGGCGGAAGATGCGGTCAAAACGAGGGCGATCATCAGAATGAGTGCAAACAGTTTCTTCATAGGTACTTCCTCCTTTATTATAGACTTAACGCTTCCGGAATGGAACCGCAAAATCATCGAATCAACGCATATTTTTTCCTTTGCTGCCAAGATAACCGATGTAAATGGAAATCAGAATCAGCAGACCCTTCATTACATACTGGTAGTACGGGTTTACGCCCAGAATGTTCATCGCGTTGGAAATGATGCCCATCAGCAGAACGCCGATGAAGGTACCCCACATATTGCCCTTGCCGCCGCTGAGCGCCGTTCCGCCCACGACGACCGCCGCGATGACGTCGATTTCCTTGCCGCTGCCCATCGTAGGGCTGCCCGCGCCGACGCGCCCCAGCATGATGATCGTACCGAGCGCGATGAACAGGCCGTTCAGCGCGTACAGGATCACCTTAAAGTGCTTTACGTTGATGCCCGACAGATACGCGGCATTTTCATTTCCGCCCACCTGATAGATCCAGCGGCCAAATTTCGTATATTTCAATACCAGCCACATGATCACCGTAAACACCAGCAGCGCCAGCACCGGTATGCCGATGTAAAAGCCGCTTTCGCCAAAGGACAGCTTTACATTCTTCACGAATCGCAATTGATCTCCCATGGTAATTTCGCGCCCATTGGTGATCAGATAGGAAAGACCCTGATAGATGCTCATAAAGCCGAGGGTTACGATGAACGGCTCCAGATGGGTTTTGGCGATCATATAACCCGCAATCGCCTGAAACGCCACGCACGATAGAATTACCACCAGCATCGCCGGAATCAGCGCCCAATCCTGCTTGACGAGCAGGAACGAAAGCAGACAGCCCGCGAAGGAAACCATCTGGCCGCAGGATAAATCCATACCGCCGCTGAGCATAATCACCGTCATGCCGATGGCAAGTACGCCCGTGATGGAAACCTGCGCCAATACATTGGAAATATTCAGCCCGCGAACGAACGCGATCGATGAAAAATCCCCGCCCTTGACGAAGAAACCCTCCATCAGAATCACCAGTACGATCAACCCCAGCAGAACCAGCAGCATCGGCGCATTTTCATGATGCAGCAATTTGCGGGCGGTTTTTCCCGTTTTCATTTCAAGCCTTCCCTCCGATCGAGTATTTCAGAAGCGTTTCCTGGGTCATATCCGCCTTGCCGACCTCGCCGGCGATTTTTCCGCCGCGCATGACCACGGCGCGGTTGCTCATCGCGATCAATTCCGGCATATCCGATGAAATCATGATGACGGCCTTCCTCTGCCGCAGCATTTCAGTCATCAGCTTGTAGATTTCTTCCTTCGCGCCGATATCCACGCCGCGCGTAGGTTCATCGAAGATGAAGATATCGCCCTGCGTAGCGAACCATTTCGCCAGAACCACCTTCTGCTGGTTGCCGCCCGAAAGGTTCACCGCCTGCTGATACGCGCCCGGCGTTACGATGCCCAGACTGCCGATGTATTCGTTCGCCATTGCGGTATCATCCCGCGGCATCGCCAGATGCGATCGGGTTACGATATAGCTGGCGGAGGGGATATTCCGATCCAGCGAATGATGCAGAAACAATCCCGTGCCCTGCCGATCCTCGGTAATAAAGCACATGCCGTTTCGAATCGCATCCCGCGGCGTGCGCAGCCGTACCTCCTGCCCACGGATTTTGATCCTGCCGGATTTCGCGCGCTTTACGCCGAACAGCACCTCGGCAAGCTCCGTTCGACCGGATCCAACCATGCCGTAAATGCCCAGCACCTCGCCCGCGTGTACGCAGAACGAACAGTTTTCCACGCCGTTTCCGGAAATGTTTTCCGCCTCGAAAACCACATCGCCCACCGGCACATCTTCGCGGTTGTAAAACATCGATACATCGCGGCCGACCATTTCCGAAATCAGGCTCTGTTCGGTGATTTCACTGCGCGCGCGTGTGCTGATCCATTTGCCGTCGCGAATCACCGTTACGCGATCCGCGATTTCAAATACCTCCTCCAGATGGTGCGAAATGTAAACGATGCTCACGCCGCTTTTCGAAAGCCGTTTCAGACAGGCGAGCAGATGATCGATCTCCACCTGGCTGAACGAAGCCGTGGGTTCATCCAGGATCAGCACTTTTGCATTCTGAATCATGCCGCGGGCGATTTCAACCATCTTCTGCGCGCCGCCGCCCAGACGGCCGACCACGTCCTCCGGCTGAATATCGGCGCTGAGCATTTCCAGAACCTCAATCGTTCTGCGCTTCATTTCGCTCCGGTCGATTCTGCCGTTTTTCAGGATTTCATTGCCGCTGAACAGGTTTTCCTGCACCGTTAGATAGGGGTACAGATTGTGTTCCTGATAGATGGTCTGCACGCCCATTTCCATCGCCGCACGCGGCGTGAGTTTGCCCACGTTTTTGCCTTCGAAGATGATTTCGCCGGAATCCGGCGCGTGCGCGCCCGATAGCATCTTAATCAGCGTGGATTTTCCCGCGCCGTTTTCACCGCAGATGCAGTGGATTTCTCCGGCGCGCAGATTGAAGCTGAAATCTTCGAATACCTTCACGCCTGGATAGGATTTCGAAACGTTTTTCAGTTCGTAGATCACTTGATTTTGCATATTCGCATCTCCCAATCGCAAGCCTGCCTACAGAAAGCGGGATTACTTTTGTATATCCTTCATCTGAAGGATGCCGCAATCGGGGCCGAAGTGCTTCAGGATCACCAGATCTTCATATTTGGATTCATTTCGAATACGAACGCCCCGCACGGCGGCATCGCGGGATACGAAGAATTCATCCGCCGTCAGTTCGCCATAGCGAATCAGCGTGGGCGTTTCGCAATCGAACGCGCCGAATTTGCCGTGCCCTTCGATCACCAGCGCGCCGTGGGCGGCCTTATCCGTGATCACCGCTTCGCAGCCGGGCTTGATGGTAAGTTCCTTCGCCGCCACATAATCGTTTCCGTAGGCAACCCACTTCTGATCCCAGCCTTCACCCGATTTTTCCAGCACGGGGCGGCGGAAGAATCGTTCTCGGTAATCCGGACAGGTGTTCAGTTCCCAATCCGCCACATCCATGATCACATCCAGATTGTTCTTATCCGCATCCGGCACATAGCCCGCCAGATCATCATAGGTAAATACTTCGCCGTTGACCACGTTTTCCCACATCGCCATCACATCGCTGTTCCACTGCGGTTCATAGGTGCAAAGCGATCCCGGCGCATGGACGACGCCCGCGGGGGTATACCAGCCCGTATCCAGTTCGATGCGGAACGCGCGAGACAGTTCGGTAATGCGGCCATCGCACTTGGTGAAGTTTTCCAAACGCTTTTTGATTTCTTCGCGGGAAACGGAAGGATCAAAGCCGAAATAGGAAATCGGCATCGCACCCAGTGTCTGGTTATACTGCTTCGGGAAGAAATAATGTTCGTGCTTCGGCTTTACGTTGCCGTAGCGTTTGCACGCTTCCTCACCATGATGAATGTGGTGGAAGAGCGGCCATTCATAATCATAAAACTTGGAATACATCGGCCATGTGCCGAAGCGATCCATCAATTCGTGTCCAATCAGATCGGCGCCGAGTTCATCCACGAAATTCTTGAAGAGAATCGCGTTTTCCGCGGTATCGTCCACGTTGACGAAGCTCATGCCTTCATACTTGCCCGCGCCCTTCGTTTCAACGTGCGTAATGGAGGAAAACCAGCGCTCTACGATCGCGCCGCGATCCATGCCCATCGCATAATAATCATCGGGATGCAGGCGGATACGGCGACCGGGGCGGTTGAACGGGCGCGGAACCCAGGTGGGCGTAAGCCGCAGAATGCCTTCGCCCTTGGTAAATACCTCTCTGATCTTGCTCATTTTCTTCCTCCTTAATTTATACGTATAAACTATAGTCGAAAAATTAATCCAGGTCGTACCTGATTTCTTTTTCTTTATAGTATCATAATTCAAGTTTGTTGTCAATACTTTTTCACACTTTGTTGAAAATATTTATGCATGTGACTCTATCAGATTTCACGTTTATTGTGTGTATTTATAATTTACTTATATATTGTTTATTTTTAACTTATCAAATTCGCCATGATGTGCTATAATAAAAATGGAGTTTGATGACTCAAGAACAAACAGGCGGTATTCATATGCGAAAAGACACCCCCACCATGAAAGACGTAGCCCGACTTGCCGGCGTATCGCAGCCGACCGTTTCCTATGTGATCAACGGTTCCGCAAGCATATCGCAGGAAGTGAAGGATCGCGTAAACAACGCGATTCAGGCGTTGAACTACAAACCGAATTACAATGCGAAGGCGTTGAAAACCAATACTTCGAAGATCGTTGGCATCATCATTCCCGATGTGGTCAACCAGTATTACGCGCGGCTTTTGCAGATTCTGGAGGAGGATCTGCAGGCGAAGCGCTATCACCTGATCATCTATTCCACATCCTACGATGGCACGATCGAAGAAACATCCGTGCGCAGTCTGATGTCCTACAATGTGCATGCGATCATCACGCTGTATCAGTTCACAAATCCGAAATGCTGGGATTTGTTGAAGGATTACGGCAAGCCCGCCGTAGCGATCGAGGGCGGCCAATACTGCACGAAGCTGGGCATTCCCTGCATCAACGTAGACAGCCATCTTGGCGGTTATATGGCCACGCGCCATCTGTTGGGACTTGGGCGCAGGCGCATCGCCTATGTGCACCAGAATTCCGATATCGATGCGCTGCAGGAGCGCCGGAACGGCTACATCGAAGCCATGCGCGCCGCCGGTCTGTTCCGCGAAGAGGATATTTTCACCACCAAGAACCCGAACGATAAATGGAACGAGGGCAAAAATCTGGGCAAGCGGCTTGCGCAGCTTCCTTACGACGGCATCATCACCTGTTCCGATCTGATCGCCGTCGGCGTGATCCGCGAACTGCTGCACGCCGGAAAAAAGGTGCCCGACGATGTATCCGTGGTTGGATACGATGATGTTCCGATCGCCGAACTGTTCATTCCCGCGCTGACCACCATCGCCCAGCCGTTGGAGGAAATCTGTGCGCTGGCGATCAAGACGATCTTTGATGCATCCGCGCGGGATGTGCTGCCCACCCTGCAGCCGCAGCTGATCAAGCGCGAATCGGCGTAAAACGCGCAAAATAACGGGGATGCGAAGGCAGAATTGCCGTTTGCATCCCCGTTTGTTTTAATTACGTTTTTTGTCCGGCCAGGGCGTAATCGGCGGCTGATCTTCCCGATGATCGCCGATGATCTTTTCCATCCAGATCATATCATACCAGCGGTTGAATTTATAGCCGCAGCGATGGAATTCGCCCACCTTCTGAAAGCCCAGATGCGCATGGAACTGCGCGCTGTTCGCCGTCAGATATTCGTCCTCCTGCACAGGATAGCCGATGCAGGCATACAAATTCAAAATGCCCATGGATTGCAGCGCGCCTTCCAGCGCTTCATAGATCATCCGCCCCATGCCGCACTTCTGCGCATCGTGCGCCAGATAGACCGAAAGCTCGCATGACCAATCGTAGGCGGCTCTCCCGACGAACACGCCCGCATATGCATAACCCTCGATCACATCATCCTTCAAAATCACCAGATACGGATAGCGCCGCATGGTTTTGCGCATCCGTTCCTGAAATTCTTCCACCGTCGGCGTGACATATTCAAAGGTGATTGCCGTATTCTTTACATAATAATCATAGATTTCCACCAGCCGCGGCGCATCCGCAAGCACAGCATCGCGCATCGCAATCACGCTTCCATCTCCTTAGTTTGTTCATCTTCCACAATCGCATAACCCGCGCGCGCCAGAATCGCAAGCGCCCGCGCGTAGCTATCCCGTTTGACCAGAACGTAATCCGTGTTGTAGGTGGACAGCGCAAATATCGATATGCCGTTCTCCGCCAGAATCGAAGATATCTTTGACAGGATTCCGATCAGTGCAAAATCCAGCACGCCTTCAATGCGGAAGCCGCGCCAGCCATCGTCCCGCGCGATCGCATTTTCCGGAACGTCCGCCGTCAGGCATACCAGCGATTTTTCCGCGTCCGTTTTACCGATGAAGCAATACCGCGCGTCCAGCCGAACCTGCGAATAATCCAAAACCTGGCACACCGAAAATTCGCCGTCGATCTTTTTCAGCTTCATACCATTTTCATTCCTGACCCAGCTTTGATTAATGCTTCGCCGTCAGGCGCGTGGAGCCTGCGGGCTCGACAAAGGCGCTGTCGGTCACGATGACGTTGCCGTTCGAATCCTCATAAACGTAATCATACGCGGTAGAAACCTTGACGGAGGAACCGTCCGAGAGGGTGTATTCGTTATTGCCGAAGATGTAATCCGTATAGCGATCCTCATAGTAATCATCGCCCTTCGCGGCTTCATCGGAAAGCACGCTGCGGCTGTAGGAAGCCGCGCCATCCAGACTGCGGGCAGACAGCACGCTTTCGCGAATTTCCGTGGAGAGGCGGGTATTGCTGTTTCTAAACTGATCGTTCGCACCGGTGTTATCCGCAAACAGCGAAAAACATGGATAATACTGATCGTACTGCGCCTGCGGGCACAGGAAGATAAAGGTATAAGGCACGTTCCACGCGATGTATCTATCCGTAGATGCACCGAAAACGCTCTGCATCTCCATCAGAATCTGCATACCGGTGATCCCCGCCGCGACGGTCATATAATACGGCGTGCCTTCATAATCAAAGGAATACCGGCGTTCGCAGGCATCGACCACCGCGTCTTCCGCCTGCATTCCAAGTCCGGCGATCATGGCGTTCGTTTCATCGTACAGCTTCTGGGCAGCCTGCATAAGCGCATCCTGAATTTCCGGATAGCTGTCTTCCGAATCGATGGTCATCGGAACGCCGCTGATCGTAGAGGTGGCGATATAATCGCAATAGCCGGATGCGAACATGAATTGCAGCATGGGCGTCAGCGTGGTTCCGTCAATCTGTCCGTCCACATGCGTTTTCATCGACATTCCGCCCATCGTAGATTCCAGAATATGGATATAATCGCGCGCGGAAGCATACGACATCAGGATGCTTCCGTCCGGCGATGCGGCGTTGATATTCAGAAACAGAGGATTGTTCAGGCTCTGCGCTGCCGTACATACGCTCACATCGGAGCTCACCTGAAAATCCTGCGGCGCGAAGCACTTGCCCACCACATTGCCGTCCCATTGAACGCTGCTTAAATGCATGGGAATTTCCTCCGCCAGCGCGCACGTCATGGTCAGCATGTAAATCAGCGCCGTCAAAAATGCGATCGTCTTTTTCATGATTCTTCCCTCCATCGTCAAATACCTGTATCCCAGAAACCTCACCTTACGTCCCTTATGATAACACATCCGCGCCCCCGTTTTCAAGCTGTAGATGCGAAAATTGACAGGTATAAAGCGTAGCGCAATTCGCGTGCATTGCCTCCTGAAAACACCTAACGCTTCGGAACCTTTCTTCACAACAAAATCCCGATTTACTTTCGTTTTTTCTGCATCAGATTTTGGAGCTTTCGTTTTGTTGTACAATAATTCTCCTGAGTCATGGCGTTCATACAGGCCTGTTGCTGGTGATACTTCACATAGCTCGCTGCGCCCAGATAGGTTATGCCTTCACACCGCCGAGCACGCGGTCTGACTTAAACTCACAGAGAAACAACAGCACCTCGCTGCCGCATTCTTTATGGTAAATACATCATATCGTTCGAATTGTCTGCTGTTATACTCTGACTCTATCAACGAAATAGGCTTTCGCTGATAGAGTATTGTTGTACATGGTGATTGGCAAATTATTGATGACTTGTTCGTATAGGCCATGGTATAGCGTAATAAAGCCACAATTCTTCCGATGATTTTAGTTCTCGTCATATGCTCGATCAATTAAAGGTTTTGCCTTCTCAAAATCCGCACTGTTTTGCAGGTAAAGCTCAACTGGCCCACATCCCCAATGACCAATATTCGTAACATCTCTCGAAAAACCTTCCTCAAATGAAACCGTAGACACATCAAGAGGTAAATTCAAAATAAGTCTTTTCTTTTGGGCGACTACCGTGACCACATTCCTGATTTTCTTAAATGCTGCATATAGCTTCAAATGGCTTTCGCTGATATCATCACCAAGACTGAAAATATAGTTAGAAAGGTTTTCATACAATACCCTAATGCTTTCGTCAGCATTTTTCATTTGCTCGTCGAATGTTTTATCTGTAGTTTTTATTTTTCCTGCCAGATCTTCATCTGGAATAGCGGTGGCAATATTTTCATTGACTTGCTCGAACATGAGCAAGTCCTCTCCAAATTTTTTATATCGAATCAAGCTGATATTACGGTTCATTTGTTTAATTGCGGACTCATCATATTTTGTAAAGTCACCCGCTACACATATAACTCGCGGCATAGTCCAGTCAATGTTACCTGCCGCTTTCATACCTAATTTTTCAATTACAAGCACTTTGAAACTATCCTTATGATCCAAGAGCCAGTTCAAATAAAACAAGCCTTGATTAATAACATTCTCCTTCACAGAACGTTTGTACTCAAAGATAACTGGACAATGATTTTCGTCAATACCTATGCTATCCATGCGTCCACCATCAGTTGTACGATACTCGGAGGCAAGAAAGGTTACTCCAAAGAAAGTATCCATATTATTCTCAATCACAGTTTGGAGCTCTTTTTCAAGCGTAACAGTTCCGCTCTGATATTCCTTTACGGTGCCCTTTATATT
The DNA here is from genome assembly GCA_934663625.1 of uncultured Clostridia bacterium. GTDB lineage: Bacteria > Bacillota > Clostridia > Christensenellales > Aristaeellaceae > SFTH01. The sequence goes on along the minus strand of CAKUKP010000007.1, from coordinate 34,216 downwards.
AAACAGTTTTGTATCTGCCATCTCATCATCCGTTCCTTTCGTCACTATCAAACTCCATAACAATTCCAATATCTACTTCCAAAGTAGAAAAAATCTTATTAAGCACGGCCGGTATGACTGTTTCATCCCATCGCAGAGGAGTCATGGTATTCGGTGCAATGCCTACTGCTTTGCACAGATCAGTTTTGCCCATTTTTTATCAACAATCAGTTACCGAAGCCTGTTATATAAAATAGCCATTACCATTCGTGCTCTAGCAACAAATATCGGCTTCATTATACAACTTTTTTTGCGCATGAAACAAGAGAATTTCGATCCCCGATGCGAAACTTTTACACCAGCGCCAAAGATAAGGAATATGTACCACTTCTTCCACTTGCCCAGTATCTTTCGATATACCTTGTATCAGTTTGTCGTTTTTTGTCCCGTTCCCATTCTTTATAAAAGGTCCGATCATTCGCTAACACGCATTTGTTTCTTTTATTATTCCAGAGAACCTCCTTTGTGATTTTGGGTATGTGATAGCTTTATTCTGTCATTTAGTATTCTGTTTTTCTTTCTAGATGTTGCCTTACTTTCAACAGGTTAGATTTGCAGAATTTCCTTTGCGGTGAGGAATACCGGCTCCGGCGCAGCGAAGGGTTCATGGGCGCAGATTGCCGCGGCGCAATCGCCGATGCGCAGGCATGCGCCGTACGCGCTGCGGTTTTCGACCGGCGCTGGGCCTCCTGCCAGCATCGGCAGCACGGAAAACGACCGCATGGACATGGAAAAGCCCCTGCCGGTCAGCTTCAATACGCTCTCCTTCAGCGTCCACAGCGCATAGAACCGCGCTTCGGCATCGCCCCGCATCCAATCGATTTCCTCCGGCAAGAATACGCGGGGCGCGAGCTTCGCGCGCGGCGTTCCGATGCGTTCGACGTCCGCGCCCACTTCGGACGTATGCCGTGCGAGGATCACATAGTCACCGCTATGTGAAAGGTTAAAGTGCATCCCGCTCGCCGAATCGATCTTGCCATGTTCGCCGCGGACGAGCGCCGATTCATCGATTTTCATCACGTGCGCGATCAGTGCGCCCGCACCGATGCAGCGCAGCCGATCCGCTTCCGCGTACATGCTGCGCGATCGCATGAACCGATTGGGAAAGCGCGCCGCGCAATACGCATCGGGCAGCGCCGCCACTTCCGATATAGGCAGTACAAACAGTTCCACGCAATCCCTCCCCCGCACACTGTTTCCGTCGAAAAGTATAGCATCGGCGCAAACGCCTGTCAAGGCGCGCAAAAGAGGATGAATATCCCTCTTATTCTTTCAATACAGACAGGATACACGCATGGCAAAATATGCGATCGTATGCATTCGTTCTACACCTGAATTACCAATCGCGAGTAAAACCGCACTGCCAGCCGCCGTCGATTACCAGATTATTGCCGGTGGTATAGGAAGCTTCATCAGACGCCAGATACATAACGCCATAAGCGATTTCATCCAGCTTGCCGGGGCGCTTCATCGGCACATGTGAAAGCAGGCTTTCCGCCTTTTCCTTGTTGCTGTAGAACTTGGTATAGGTCTTTTCGGTCAGAATGGATCCGGGGCACAGGCAGTTTACGCGAATGCCGAATTCGGCAAGTTCCAACGCCATCACGCGCGACATCATAATCACGCCCGACTTGGCGACCGTAAACGCACATTGCAGGCGTGCAGGATTGATGCCCATCACAGATGCGATGTTCACGATGCAGCCGCCCTGCCCCTGATCAATCATCTGATTCGCCGCCAGCTGCGACAGATAGAACGTTCCGTTCACATCGATCGCCATCACCTTATCCCAGAATTCACGATGATACTTGTGGAAGGGCAAGCGCTCCGGCGCCTGACCGTTGATACCGGCGTTGTTGACGAGAATATCCAACTTTCCAAAGCGATCGATGGTTTCACGAATCAGACGCACATCATCATCATAATTGGAAATATCCGCCTGTACGAACAGAACACGATCCGGCGCGATGGCTGTAAGCATATCGCGCACATCTTCCTTCACGGTTCGATTATAATTCACAACAACATTTGCGCCTGCTTCCAGAAATCTCGCCGCGGTCGCCTTGCCAATATCGCCGAACGCGCCGGTTACGATTACCGTCTTGCCGGAAAAATCATACTTCGTCACAGAAAGTCCTCCTCTTGCCGTTATTGTTCGTCCTCAATGCGGCGCTTGTGTGCACCTGATTCACTGTTTTCTTTTCAATCAGTACTTGCAGTACTTGCCTTCCATGCATTCCGCGTAGATTTCGCGGATATCCTCTTCTGTAAGCTGTACCGGCATATTGCCCAGCAGGCGCTGCTGCGTTTTGAGCACGGTTGCCGGAAAAGCGTTCAGGTGTTCTTCGGTCATGCCGAAGGCTTCGAGCGGCTTGCGCTCCAGAATGCGATCCAGCAGCTGTTCCAGTTCTTTCCACACCTTTTCCGGTTCTACGCCCAGCACGCTGGCGATCTTCGCTTCTACACGGCTCAGATCCGCGTGTTTTTTTGCATACATGCGGAAGCAGGCGCTGAACAGCAGATAGTTCGCCTGTCCGTGCGGTACATGGAAGGTCGCGCCGATGGGATAGGAAAGCGCGTGCACCGCGCCGCAGCCCGCACTGCCGAACGCAAGCCCCGCCATATTGCTGGCGATCAGGAAATCGCGCATGCAATCCATCAGAACCGCGCGATCATTGCCGGACGCGACCACCTTCTGATAGGCGGGCAAAATGCGCTCGATCGCCGCCGCCGCAAACGCTTCGGTGTAGGGCGTTGCGTTGATGGAAACGAACGCTTCCACGGCGTGAATCAGCGCATCGATGGAACTGGTGGCGAACACGCCGTAGGGCAGCGTTTTCAGCATGGCGGGAATCAGCACCGCTTCATCTGGGAACAGCTGCGGACATACCAGACCCATCTTCGTATGCAGGGATCGAATTTCCGCGATGGAAATATTCGTAACCTCGCTACCGGTACCGCAGGTGGTGGGAATCACGATCAATTTGCGCATCTTGGGCAGGTTTTTGCCCTCAAGAAACAGTTTTTCGCACTTATAGCCGCTGCCGAATACCATCAGCTTGGCGATATCAATGATCGTACCGCCGCCGATGGCGATCACGCGATCGATCCTGCGATCGCCGACCGCGCTTAAAACGCCGTCGATCATTTCATCGTTCGGCTCGCCCGCGCCGAACTTTTCCTGATAAATCGCGGCGCACGGCGGCTCCGCGCCGTTCAGCGCAGGGCCGAGCACATATTCGTTGGTCAGAATCAGATCGCCCTCGCCGATGTTATAGGTCTTGACAAATTCATCGAAGCTGTCCAGTATGCGAATGGACGTGTGCATTTGAAACTGCATGATAAACCTTCCTTTCCTGCGGCACACATGCCGCCATCGTTTTTTTACAGCGTATCGCCGACATTTTCGCCGCCGATGCGAACCAGCATTTTGATGCGCTGCGCCGCGCACGCGCGATATGCGTCCATCACCGTGCGCACATCCGCAAAATCCACTTTCTGCGTAAGCAGCGGCATCAAATGGATTTTGCCCCGATTGAGCAGATCCAGCGCCACGGGCATATACTGCTGCGATCCGGACGCGCCGCGCAGCGTAATCTTCGCAAAGATCATATCGTCCAGGTTGAAGTTATTCAGCGGGCGATCGTAGAACGCGACCATTGAAAACACGCCCATCTTTTCCACGTAATCCAGACAATCTTCAACGTATTGCGTACTGCCGCTGGTTTCCAGCACAAAATCAGCGCGCTTGCCGCCGTTTACCGCAAGCAGTTGATCCTTCAGCGGCGCTTTGGTGGTATCGATCACATCGGCCGCGCCCATTTCCAGCGCGCGATCCAGCTTGAATTGTTTGCGTCCCGCGCAGATCACGCGCCCTGCGCCCAGCGCGCGCGCCGCGGTCACGCCGCCCAGCCCGATCGCGCCGGAACCGATCACCAATACCGTCTTGCCGGTCAAATCCTCCTGTCGGAAACCGTTCATCGCGATGGTTACCGGTTCGAGCAGCGCCGCTTCCTTCAGCGTAACATGATCGCCCAGCGGAAATACATTGCGTGCTGGCATCAATATGTATTCCGCCATGCCGCCCGGCCAATGATCGTGCACCGTGCCGACGGCGCGCAGGTTCAGGCAATTGTACCACTGACCCTTTCTGCAGTTTTCGCAAACGCCGCAGGTTACCTTGCCATCGCCGATTACGCGATCGCCCACCTTGAACGCATGCACGTCCGCACCCACCCGGCAGACCACGCCCGACCATTCATGCCCGAAACGGAGCGGATAGCGCAGAAAGCCGTTCCGCGCAAAGCTGGTCTGCCCGACGAAATTATCATAGTCCGTCGCGCAAACGCCGCAATACGCCACCTTGATCAGCACCTGATCCGCCTGCGGAACGGGACGTTCCACATCCAATACCGCCATTTCATTGGTCTTTAAAAATGCCGCCGCTTGCATTATACACCCTCTTCCAAATACTCAACCGGTTGCGTAAAGCATAAAAATAAAGATCGTCAATTCTATTCAATGCGCTCAATCGGTCATTCGCAGAGATAATCATTATAATTATCAAGATTTCCGCGCAGCACGATCGCAGGATCGATCCTGATGACGCGCGGATGATCCGTATACACATTCATAATGTATTCATACATCGCCCGAACCGCCAGCTTGCCCTGCCGCAGCGGATCCTGAAACAGCGTCGCCATCATCGCGCCGTTTTCCAGATGCGCAAAGGTTTCCCTTGTGATTTCCGTTCCGATAATCAAAACCTGCTTTTCCATACCCAGATCGCATACCGCCCGGCAAATCGGCGCGGTGGTTGCAGTGCTGGAATAGACGCCGCGGATGGACGATGTTTCGCGAAGCAGATTTTTCACCAGCCGGTACGCCATTTCCGGATCATCATAATGCTGCCATACGCCGGCGACGTTCAGCCCATAGCGCGCGCTCTGCTCGCGAAAGCCCCGAATGCTTTCCGCGTGATTGGCAAAGCTTTCGAAGCCCACCAGAACGCCGACATCGTCGCCCGGCTTCAGATTTGCGATATGAAACAGATCCGCCGCCAGCCTTCCGGATTGTTCGCTGTCCGGACAAACGGAAAACGCAATATCGGGATGATCGCTGCGAACGATCACCGATCCCACGGCGATGCCCTGACCGATAAGTTCATCAATCACATCATCATAGCCGTTGTAATAATTATTCGGCGTAAAAATCACACCGTCAAAACGCTGCTGCGCCATCCTGCGCAATTCCTGCACTACGCGACTGCGGATATCTTCGCAAGGCAGCAGAACCGTTTCCAGTTCTACATTATAATCCGCCAGCCGCTCCGCTTCCTGCTGCGCGCCGCGAATCACCATGCCGTGGAAATCGTTCACTCGATTGGTCACAATCATGCCGATGCGAATCTTGCCGTGCGTAAGCCCCTTCGCCAGACGATTCGTGCGATAGCCCATTTCCGCCGCCTTATTCGCAATATCCGCGCGCAATTTTTCGCCGACGCCGCGCTTGCCATTCAGCGCACGGGTCACCGTAGACGCCGAAATGCCAAGCTCATTGGCGATATCGTAGATGGTAACGCGCTTTCTGTTCATTGTAACACCCGTCATCAGATAATCAAAGCGGCAAACGGCACTCAACCGGTTGCGCGATTTGATTATAGCGGTTTGTCTTTCACATGTCAATCGTTATTTTGCGCAACGTACCATACGTAATGAACATGTCTATCTTAAATGGTCAAAAGAGCTTACAGAGACAAATGTTCCATTGGCAAATTAGATGTACGCAGACGACTTACGATCCAGTAAAATCATTACGCCGCCAATGCTCATACGCGCTCAGATTGCTACGTAAAACAATCTGCGGTGGAGTCATGATGATGCTGTTTACTTTACGTTTCTCAGTAAGATAGTAAAACAATGATTCAAAGGCACGCTTCCCTTGACCATATGGATCTTGATAGATCGTAGCATGCACGATGCCTTTTCGCATATATGCACTTAGTTCCGGGAAAACATCCGAAGCGACCACTTTCACCCGCCCAGCGAAATCATGATCCTCTAGATACTTCAGAATAGGTGTAGAATTTGCAGAGGAAATGTATATTCCATCAATGTTAGGATATGTCTTGAAAGCTTCCTCTGCCATGGCTGCCGCCTGTTTTGGGCAGTCTTCGGTAGCATAATGGCGCAGCAACTGCAATCCTGCCTCCTCTACATGTCGGATGAAAGAAAAAGTGAGCGTCTGGTGTACCAGTGACTTCATGTCGCCCGAGAAAAGAACTACCTTTCGATGCTTCTTCGGCAGCAGGATATCCAACATCTGCGCCGCAATACTTCCCGTAAGTTCAGTATCGTTCATTGATGTAAATAGTCGTCTGCAAGATAGGATATCATTATGTAGCGTAACAACAGGTATACCAGATTCCACAATCGCATCAATGCGGCGGGAAACCTCCTCATCATACAGCCCATGCAGAATAATGCCGTCATAGCCTTCCTCACAGAATTGATCCAGCAAACGAAAAGCATCCTCGTCCGTATACTGACCAAAGGGCAGCACATGCATAGCACAGGTTACCTTGTAATCCGACAGATCGCGGCAGGCACTTTCGATTCCATGCACCATCTCGTCGTAATAACCCTTGAACCTGCCATATATGAGTACGGCAATGCGGATCGGCTTCATGGAAAGACGTGAAGCCATTTTGTTTTGCACAAAGCCCATGCGCTCCGCAGTTTCCAAGATCAAAGCACGCTTTTCATTGTTCAACTTGGAATTCGGTTTAAACGCTCGTGAAACCATAGATACAGACATGCCTAGTTTCTCCGCTATGGTATAAATAGTAACTTTGTTTTCTTCCAATTCCACCATTCCCTTTCATGTACTATTCCTATCGTATCACGGAATAGAATAATATGCAAGCGTATCTTACAAACAACAAATAATTCTTCACGCTAAATCGCGCAGTGGTATCGGTTGCACTTGTGCTCATTTTTATTTGTTTGCATTGTTTGTTCTGCATTTAATTTATACTAATATTTGTTCATTTTGTAGATTTATTCAAAGATATTCATGTTTCTATTGCCATTTAACTTTTAATGTGTTAATATACACGTGAAATCGGTTGCACTTCGACCGATACAAAGAGATAGGAGGAAATACTCATGAAGAAACTGCTGTGCGCAACCCTTTCCCTGCTTTTTGTGCTTTCGCTCTGGAGCATCGCACTAGCCAAAGAAAAGGATGCTGTTGAAATTGGCATACTGGTTTACAAACAAGATGAAACCTTTGCCTCCGCAATCTGTGCGGCAATCAACAAGCACGCTCAGGAAATTGGCGCAGAAAAAGGAATTGATATCACAGTCAATATGCAAAATGGTAACAATGATCAGGCAACTCAGAATGATCAGGCCTCTGTTATGCTCGCCAAGGGTGTAGATGCTCTATGCATCAATCTCGTGGATGAGACCGCCGGTCAAACTATCCTTTCCATGGCAGCAGATTACGACGTACCCTGCCTTTTCTACAACAAAGAGCCCCGTGATACTTCCATAATCGGTGCCAACGACAGCATTTATGTCGGCTGTAAGCCTGAAGAGTCTGGCGTAATGCAGGGTGAAGCGATGGTTTCCATCTGGAACGCAAATCCCGAATACGACAAAAACAAAGACGGAATCTGTCAGTATCTGATGTTCCAAGGCGATCCTTCCAATCTGGACTCTCAAGCGCGTACTCAGTATTCCGTAAGCACTGCTGAAGAAAACGGAATCCGTATGGAACTGATCAGCGGTGAACTGTATGTTTGTGATTGGGATGCTTCCAAAGCGCAGCAGGCAATGACCGCAGCGCTAGCCAACTACGGAGATACAATCGAACTTGTATTTGCCAACAATGATCAAATGGCAATGGGAATCATCGCCGCACTTAATGAGTACAACTACAACACCGGTGTTGAAGGCGACCCCTTCATCCCGGTATTGGGTGTTGACGCAGATGAAAGCGCATTAGAAGCAATTATTGCAGGCAAGATGTCTGCAACCGTAAAGAATGATGCTGACAGTATCGGCAAGGCTGTTGTAATTCTGGCACTGAATGCATCTCTCGGCAACGAGTGGCTGCAGGATACCGAATATGAACTGACAGAAGACGGATACTCCATCCGTATTCCCTATGTACCAGTTCTAGCTGAATAAGCGACCGATTACCCGTTAAGCAGGGAAAAAACATCCAACAACTATGAAAGTCCCTGTCATATGAACAACTGTCAGGGGCTTTCACTGATATCGTAGCCGTTCAAAATTCTTGTTTGAATAAGTAGGAGGGAAATAAAATGCATACAGGACAATATCTTTTAGAAATGAAAGATATTTGTAAAAATTTCCCAGGTGTAAAGGCACTAAACAATGCTCAGTTGTACTTACGTTCTGGTAGTATTCATGCTTTGATGGGGGAAAATGGTGCCGGAAAAAGCACGCTTATGAAGTGCTTATTCGGGATATACAAAAAAGACTCGGGCAGTATCCTTCTCGATGGAAAGGAGTGTCGATTCTCCAATCCCAAGGATGCCTTAAACAATGGTGTATCAATGGTACATCAAGAATTGAACCAAGTGCTTCACCGTTCCGTTATGGAAAATATCTGGCTGGGTCGTTTTCCGAAGAAGTTCGGCATTGTAAGTCACAAGACAATGTATAATGAAACCTGCAAAATTTTCCAGAGTCTGGATATTGATATAGATCCCAATACAGATGCTGGAAAGCTGTCTGTTTCACAGCGTCAGATGGTAGAAATTGCGAAAGCCGTTTCAAACAACACGAAAGTTTTAGTACTGGATGAACCCACTTCTTCTCTTACAGATGAAGAAGTACAGCATCTGTTTAGAATTCTTCGTCAACTTTCAAGCAACGGTGTAGGCATAATTTATATCTCTCATAGGATGGATGAAATTAAGGAAATTGCCGATGAAGTAACAATCATGCGCGATGGCTGCTGGATCGCAACTGAACAGACCGAATCAATATCCACAGATGATATTATCCGCATGATGGTAAATCGTGACTTGTCTAAAAGATTCCCGCCGAAGACAAATACCCCTAGAGATCTGTTACTAAAGGTAGAAGGCCTTACAGGCAGAGTAGAACCCACTTGCCACAATGTAAGCTTTGAACTACGTAGAGGGGAAGTATTAGGGATTGCAGGACTGGTAGGATCCCGACGTACCGAATTGCTGGAAACGATCTTCGGCATCGCATCTAGGAAATCAGGGAAAATAGAGATGAACGGAAAAAAGATATATAATCATAATTCCAAGCAAGCAATCAAACACGGATTTGCATTGATTACCGAAGAACGACGGACAACTGGCATTTTCCCTGATATGGATATTGTTTTTAATTCAACTATTGCAAATATACGTTCATATCTGAAGTTCATTAAACTATCTGAAAAGAAGATGAAAAGCGATACCGACTATGTTATTAATAGCATCAATGTAAAGACCCCAACAAAGAAAACGCGTATCTCAAACCTGTCCGGTGGCAATCAACAAAAGGTTATTATTGGCAGATGGCTTCTGACAAAACCGCAGATTCTACTACTTGATGAGCCCACGAGAGGCATTGATGTTGGGGCAAAATATGAGATATATCAACTTATTCAGAAACTGGCAAATGAAGGAAAAGGTGTCATCGTCGTTTCCTCAGAAATGCCCGAACTAATGGGTATTTGCAATCGTATCCTCGTAATGAGTAACGGTCAGATGGCCGGAATCGTGAATATGGATAATGATTCAGAAGCTAATAAACAAGAAATGATAATGAGACTTGCAACCAAATATGTTTGATGGAGGCATAATATGGAACAAAAAAAGAAACTGAACCTGCGTACAGTAGGCAGTATGATTTCTAACAATATTCTTTATATCATCTTAGGATTGATACTTTTGTTTGTCGTCATTGCAGAACCGCGATTCCTGTCTATGGGGAATATATTAAATATCCTTAAACAGTCTTCTACCAAAGGAATTATAGCCCTCGGCATCTCCAGTATAATTCTGGTAGCAGGCAATGATCTTTCTGCCGGTCGCACCGTTGGCTTATGTGCCGTTGTTTCTGCATCCATGCTTCAATCAGTAACATATTCGCAGAGATACTATCCCCAAATTGAAAAAGGCTTGCCTCTGGTCGTGCCGCTTTTGATCTGCATCGCAATCGCTCTTATCATTGCGCTGGTTAACGGGCTACTTGTCGCAAGGTGTCACCTTCCTGCTTTTATTGCAACTTTAGGCACACAGTTGATTGTGTATGGTCTAAACTGCATCTATCTTGAAGCACAGCCTTTGGGTTCCTCTCAGCCGCTTTCGACTTTTGATTCCAGATTTACAAATCTTGTAAATAAGTCAGTAAATGTTTTCGGAATCCGAGTTTCATACCTTATCTTCTATTTCCTGGTTCTATCTTTGATCGTAGCATTCATCTGGAGATATACCACTCTAGGCAAAAATATGTATGCAGTCGGTGGAAATTCAGAAGCTGCCTCAGTATCAGGTGTAAGCGTACCTACGACGATCATCTGCGCATATCTCCTCGGCGGTCTAATGATAGGCATCGGTTCTTTTCTAGAGGCTGCACGCATTCAGTCGGTAAACACTTCAACCGGTAACGGCTATGAATTGGACGCGATATCCGCTAGCGTTATCGGCGGCATATCACTAAGCGGCGGCATCGGTAAGGTACGTGGTGTTGTCTTGGGAACTATAATTCTGCAGACAATCAATTATTCTTTGTATTTTCTGGGTGTAAATGCATACCTTCAATATATTATTCGCGGCGTAATTATCATTTTGGCTGTAATGTTGGATATTCGAAAGTCTATTAGAAAGAAATAATCTGAGGTGAAACATGAAAGTTATTGACGGACATGCACATGTAATAGAAGTACTTAAAGGATACGGCGCACGTGGAGAATTTAGAGCTACCGGACACGGCCGCGGCATCTGGATGACCGGCGAGGTAGAGCAATTCTTTCCAGAAGAGTATGGCGATTACGGTTTTCTAACCGAAACATTAATAAAGCTAATGGATGACAACCATGTCGATCACGCTGTGCTGCTGCAGGGTGGCAATTACGGATTCCACAATGAGTATGCATATGAAGCCGCACGCAATTATCCGGATCGCTTCACAGCGGTAGCAACTTTAGATCCATATTCCTGTCTTTCAGAGAAGATAATGGATAATCTGATCCAAAAATATGGCTTCAAGGCTCTGAAGTTTGAAATCAGTCAGACATGGGGTCTAACAGGATATCATCCAGGGCTCAGACTAGACAATGCGCAATTTGCGCCGATATTTGCCCGTGCAAACGAAGTAGAAATGACTGTCGCAATCGACATGGGTCCCCTTGGCACCGCAAGTTTTAATCCAGAGCAAATAACGAACGTATTAAAAAAGTATCCCCACCTTGAGATAGTTATGACGCATACACTTTTCCCCTGTAATGATGGTAAGAATGCATGGCGACTGCGGATGCTGGAAGAAATGAAAAACGACAGACTTTATTTCGATATTGCAAACCTGCCGCCAAGAGTATACCCTGAACCATATCCCTATACTTCACAGCTAGAGTTCCTTCGCGAGGCCAAGAAAATTGTTTCTCCCGATCATTTTATCTGGGGAACGGATGTTCCCAGTACACTGAATACTTTCACTTATGTGCAACTAAGAGACTACCTACTTGAAAGCAATGTGTTTACCGATTCAGAACTTGAGCTTGTCATGGCAGAAAATGCGATCAGAGCATACAAGATCAAATAGTGGATAAAAGCAGGGGTTGCTTTTATCAGTCATATGGGATATGGTCTTTCAATCATGGTCGAAGCGTTCGCTAGACTTCTGTCCGGCGCTGTCATGCTTTCCAATATCCATGCATGAAATCATGCCCATGATCGCAGCGGCAATGCGGGGTGTTGGATCATCGCACTCGATCCCACAACAATCAATCCCCGGAATTGGTTTACCGAAACGTGTAGAAGAAATGATTGAGGAACTTGCCAACGTAATACGTGTATCTAACATGGAACGTCTCCTATTTCTCGGTCAATTGGAGCATGAGCATGAAGCCATCGCCGCAATTGAGGGCATACCGCTTCCATAGACTACGCTGGACGCCTTGCAAAAGCTTGCTGACAAAACAAATCTATCTTTGAAGCTGCGACTTTTAACAAAAGAATTCTCAGAAAACCAACCCAAAGGAGTTATAATGATGGAACGTTACGAAATGCTGATTGAAAAGCTGAATAAGCGTGAAAAGGTTGTGGGCACCACGATGATCATGCTGCCCGATCCAATTCTGCTTGAAAAGATGGTACATCCCGATCTGGATTTTGTGCTGATGGACGCGGAGCACGGCTGCTTTGATACGCAGAATGTGATCCCGATGCTGCAAACCTGCCGCATGCTGGGCGTTCCCGGCTTCATGCGCGTACAGGACAGCCAATATCATCTGATCGCCAAGGCCATCGATATGGGCGCAGACGGCGTGATGATCCCCCGTGTGGAAACACTGGAACAGATGCACACGGTGGTTGACGCGGTTCGCTTCGCGCCGGAGGGGCGCAAGGGCGCGGGCGGATTCGGGCAGTTTCATCCCGGCGAAAGCTTTGAGCATTTTCAGAAAAGCCGCATGGTGATGATTCAGATCGAATCTCAGAAGGGCATCGATAATCTTCCGTCGATTCTTGAAAACTACGGCGATCATATCAGCGCCGTGATGATCGGTCCCAACGATCTATCCGTAATGCTGGGCACGCCGTTCGCCCTGCGAAGTGCCGCGATGGAGCGCGCCGTGCAGGCGATATTCGATATTTCCGCGAGATATGGAAAATCCTGCGGTATTTTCTGCAACGATGTGGGCGACGCCGCGCATTATCGCGCAATGGGTGCGAACGTTCTCTGGACGGCGAGCGATCTGCAATTCTACTGCCGCGGCTTTGCGGAAACCATGAACGAACTGAAGGCGCTGTAAGCGGAATGGAGGACAAAATGAAAATTGTTGTTCTGGACAGGCCGCGCGAAAACCCGAACGAAATGGACTGGAGCGCCCTCAACGACTTCGGCGATGTAACGATCTACGATCGCAGCGCGCCCGAACAGGTGATCGACCGCATCGGCGATGCGGAAATCGTAATGCTGAACAAGGCGATCGTAACCGCCGAAGCCTTTGAGAAATGCCCGAATATCAAATTCATCAGCGTTATCGGCACGGGCTACAACATTGTGGATGTGGAAGCCGCGCGCACACACGGAGTCCCCGTTTCCAACGTGCCCTCCTATGGCACGGAGGCCATCGCGCAGCACGCCATCGCACTGCTTTTGGAGATCACCAACCATGTGGGTTATCACGATGGCGAGGTGCGCAAGCTACGCAACGGTGGTGCAAACGATTGGTGCTTCTGGGATTATCCCTCCATCGAATTGGAAAACAAAACGATGGGCATCATCGGCTTGGGGCGCATCGCGAAATACACTGCGCGCATCGCCGCCGCGATGGGAATGCACGTGATCGCCTACGATGTATTCCACGATCCCACCATGGAAAATACCGTGGAATATGTAGATCTGAACGATCTGTACGCCCGAAGCGACGTGGTGGTACTGCACTGCCCATTGTTTGCTGATAATGAACGCATGATCAACCGAGAAAGCATTGCGAAGATGAAGGACGGCGTAATCTTCATCAACAACAGCCGCGGCGCGCTGATGGACGAGGAAGCCGTAGCCGAGGCGCTGATCAGCGGCAAAATGTACGCGGCGGGCATCGACGCCATCACGAACGAGCCGATCACCGCGGATAATCCGCTGCTGCACGCGCCGAACGTGTATCTCACGCCCCACATCAGCTGGGCCGCACTGGAATGCAGAACCCGTCTGAAGGATTGCGCCATCGATAATGTGCGCGCCTATATAACCGGCGCGCCGAAGAATACCGTAAACGGACTTTAATGCAGGAGGTATCCTATGAAATACGGTCATATTGAACATGTAAACAAGCCCATTTCCAGAATTGTATTCGGAACCGCCACGCCCAAGATGTTCGCCGCCTTCCGTTCGGTATACGGCGATGCGCCGGATTTCCAAGATCGCCTGAACGCGGCGTTTGCGCTGCTGGACGATATGTACGCCTGCGGCGTGAACTGCTTCGATTCCTCCGACCATTACGGCGAAGAGCCTCTGGGCGAATGGCTGGAGGCGCGCGGGCTGCACGATAAGGTGGTCATCTTCACCAAGGGCGCGCATCACAACCGCTGGCGCAAGCGCGTAAACGATTTTGATATTCTGCACGACGCGCACAATTCGCTGGCAAAGCTGAAAACGAATTTTCTGGACATCTACATGCTGCACCGCGATGATCCCGAAAAGCCGGTGGGCCCCATCGTGGACGTATTGAACCGGCTGCACGACGAAGGCAAGATCGGCGCGTTCGGCGGATCGAACTGGACGGTGGAGCGCATCGAGGAAGCCAACGATTACGCGCTGAAGCACGGCCTTCAGCCGTTCACCGTTTCCAGCCCGAATTTCGGTCTGGCGGATCAGGTGGAGGATCCCTGGGGCGGCGGATGCGTGACCATCTCCGGTCCGAACAATAAGGCGGCGCGCAAGTTCTACGCGGATCACAAGATTCCGGTATTCGCCTATTCCACGATGGCGCGCGGCTTCTTTTCCGGTCTGGTAAAGAGCGATGATCCTGAAAGCGCAAAGCGCATCATGGATGAACCGGGTTTGAAGGGCTATGCCTATCCCGAAAACTTTGAACGCCTGCGCCGCTGCGAAATTCTGGCGGCGGAAAAGGGCATGAGCGTCGCGCAGGTCGCCATGGCGTGGATTTTCAACCAGCACAATCTGGAAGTGTACGCGCTCACCGCACCGGTCAAGAAGGAAATGATGGAGGAAAACATCGCCGCTTCCGAACTGGAACTGACGCCCGCCGAGTGCGCATGGCTCGATCTGGAAACCGATCACCGCTAATTCTCTTCGAAATGAAAATTGCCCCCGTTCCCTTGTGCGAAGGAAACGGGGGCAATCTGTTTTTTCATTTACAGGCGTTCGGAAGCGTAGGTGTTCAGGAAATACTTGTAAGTATCCACCATCAATTCGCCGCACGCCGCTTCATCGCACACGATGCAGGCATTTTCATGCAGCTGCAGCGCTGAAATCGTGCACTGAGAGCTGACGGCGCCCTCGATGCAGTGCTTCAGTGCGCGCGCCTTGCTGTGTCCGCTGATCAGAAGCATCACTTCCTTTGCATCGGTCACGGTGGCGACGCCCACGGACAGCGCCTGCGCGGGCACCTTGGCGGGATCGTTATCAAAGAAGCGGGAATTGACGATCCGCGTATCCTCGGTCAGATTGCGCACGCCCGTTCTGGATTTCAGCGAAGTATAGGGCTCGTTGAAGGCGATGTGGCCATCCACGCCGCTGCCGCCCATGAACAGATCGATTCCGCCGCACGCCGCAATCTTCGCTTCATAGCGCGCGCATTCCGCCGCGGGATCCGGCGCCATGCCGTTCAGGATATTCACATTTTCGGCGGGAATATCGATATGATCGAACAGATTATCGTGCATGAAGCGCCAATAGCTCTGTTCATGCTCCCTGGGCAGCCCCAGATATTCATCCATATTAAAGGTAATCACATTTTTAAAGGATACTCTGCCCGCTTTATAGGCTTCGATCAGGTTTTTGTATACGCCCAGCGGAGAAGAACCGGTCGGCAGACCCAGCACAAAGGGCTTATCGCCCTTGTTGGCGCAAATCGCTTCGATGATGTGTTCGGCAGCCCAGCGGCACATGTTTTCATAATTCTTTTGAATAATTACCTTCATTTTCATGTCCCTCCGTATTCTCGGTTGAACTCATTTTAGCGCATATACATTTAAAAGTCAACTTGATGAATCATTCCGGCATGAATTATGAATGAATTCGATGCAAAAATGTACATTGCCCCCAGATCGGCAAATCGCACGTTCATTCCCCCATCGCTTCGCCCGCTGCGTTTATCGGGTAAGCCGTTTGATCCACTTGTAGGAATTTACGCGGATGTACGCCGGTACGCATTTGATCATCTGATCGATATTGATGCAGATGATCACCGCGATCGTGGGCCAATGGAATACCAGCCCGCCCAGCATCGCCAGCGGGATCACCACCGCCAATGTGATGATATCCAGAATCAGCATAAATCGCGTATCGCCGCCGCCGCGAATGATGCCGCCGTTGATCGGCATCTGATACGAAGTCACCAGCAGCACCGCCGCCTGAATCAGCATATAGGTATTCGCCAGCGCATAGGTGCTTTCGCTGATCTTCGCCTGATATACGTTCAGCAGCGGGATGCGCACGATCAGCATCACGGCGCACAGCAAAACGCCGATGCCCACGAACAATACCTGCAGTGTGCGCGTATATTCCTTCACGCGATCCATGTTCCCCTCGCCGATGGTTTTGCCAATCAGCACCGAAGCGGCGGAGCACGCGCCCACCGCTGTGACCTTCAGCAGCAGAAATACCGTATTGGATATGGACTGCGCGGCGATGGCGCTATCATCCATATGCCCCAGAATCACGGTTTGCAGCATATTGTTCACGCCCCACAGCAAGCCCGCGCCCAGTATGGGCAGCACGACGCGCACGAAATCGCGCACAAGCGCGCGATCGATATGGAAAAGATGTGCAAGGCGCATACCCAGCCGTTTTTCCTTCAGGGTATAGCTCGCGACGATGACAAATTCCACGATGCGCGCCGCCAGCGTGCCGATTGCCGCGCCGCGCACGCCCAGCTCCGGACAGCCCATATTGCCGCCGATCAGCAGGTAATTGATGCATACGTTGACGATCAACGCGACCACCGATACGACGAGCGCGATGCGAACGCTCTCCACCGTGCGCAGCGTGCTGAGCAGCACGCCCGTAAGCGCAAAGAACAGGTAGGTAAAGCGGATGATTTTCAGATACGCCGCGCCCTGCGCGATGAATTCCGGCTGATTCGTAAACAGCTTCAGCGCGCCCGAAGGAAACAGGCTGATCACGGCAAACAATATGCACGCCGCGGCGATTTCAAAATAAATTCCGATGGCGGCGATGGATCGAATTTCGCCGACGCGCTTCTGCCCCCAATACTGGCTTCCCAGAATGATCACGCCGTTGCCGATCGCATATACGATCTGCTGATACACAAATTGAATCTGGTTCGCCGCCGCCACGCCGGAAAGCGCGGCTTCGGAATAGGTGCCCAGCATCAGATTGTCCGCCAGATTTACGCTCAGGATCACCGCCTGTTCCAGCATAAGCGCAAGGCAGATGCGCACGAACGATTTATAAAAATCCCGATCCCTGCACAGCCGCATCTTTCGTACCTCCGTTTAATTCTTTTGAATTTTACGTATGCTAGGTAAGTATATCGCGCGCCGGTAAAGCTTTCTATCGCATTATCGGATATTTGCGCGTTTCCCGACGAAATTGTGTACTGTATCCGGAGGACTTCGACCATGAACAAAAACGTGATCCGGCGGATCGCCGCGCTGATTCCGATTCTGCTTACGGAATTGCTGTCGGTCGCGTTTCTGTTCACCGCGCTGAAACCGGTGGCGGCGCCGGTCGTGCCCGCGCTGCAGGCGTTTTCGATCCTGTACGTTCTATACATCATAAATCAGGATGGCGAGAGCGTATATCGAATGCTGTGGATGCTGATCATCCTCGCAATGCCGCTGTCCGGCGCGCTGCTGTACGGTCTATTTGGCAACCGGCGAACCGGAAAACCGCTGCGGACGCGCATTTTGCAAAGCCGAAAAGCGCTTCCGCCCCTCGCGCCCGCGCAGAACGCGCTTTGTTTCGAAGAATTCGAAATGGATGCGCGCGCCATGCAGACCCTCGCCATGGTGGCGCGTGAGAGCGGCTACCCCGCGTGCCGCAACGAAAAAACCGATTTCTATCCGCTCGGCGACGATGCAGTCGCGCCGATGCTTGCGGCGCTGGAATCGGCGGAAAAATTCATCTATCTGGAATACTTTATCATTGAAAATGGAATGCTGTGGCGGGAAATTCTGGAAATACTTGCGCAAAAGGCGCGGGACGGCGTGGATGTGCGGGTGATGTATGATGATCTGGGCAGCATCGCCACCTGCACGCGAACAGATCGCGCCGCGCTCCGTTCGCGCGGGATCAAATGCATCGCGTTCAACCCCGCCGTATTCGTGCGCGGCACGATCAATTATCGATCGCACCGCAAAATGATGATCATCGATGGCAGGATCGCCTTCAGCGGCGGAATCAATCTGGCGGACGCATACATCAATTGCGGTAAGCATCCCTACGGGCATTGGAAGGATCTGGTCTACGCCGTGCGCGGCGGCGCGGTAGAAAGCTTTATGCACATGTTTGCCGAATTCTGGAACGTTTATTCCGATGATAAAATCGATCCCGCCGCCCTGCGGGCTGACTGCGCGGAAGATACCGTTTCCGACGGGCTGGCGCTGAGCTATGCCGATTCGCCGGTGGATTCATACAACGTAACCTGCGATCTGTACATTGATCTGTTGGATACCGCCGTGGATTATATTTGGTTCTATACGCCCTATCTTCTGCTGGGCGATTCGATGCAGGCGGCGATGATCAAAGCCGCGCGTCGCGGCGTGGACGTGCGCATCATCCTGCCCGCGATTCCGGATAAACGGCTGGTATACCGAATGTCGCACGCCTATTTTCCGAAGCTTTTGACCGCGGGCGTTCGCATTTTCAAATACACGCCCGGCTTTCTCCACGCCAAGGCGTGCCTGACGGACGATAAGTTCTGCGCCATCGGCACCGTGAACCTGGATTTTCGCAGCCTGTACCTGAGCTTTGAAAACAATACGCTGTTCTACCGCGCATCGATTCTGCGCGATCTGAAGGCGGATTTTGAACGCACGCAGGAAAAATGCCGCGAGGTGCAATGCGATGATCTGCCGAAGGGCGCGGGCGCATGGATTGCCGATCGCCTTCTGCGCATCATTTCGCCGGTGTTTTGACATACAAAAGCGCCCGGAATCGCTTCCGGACGCTTTAAACCGTATAATGAGATTTAGATGCCTGCCGTGCGGATCAGGAACTGCACGGAGCCGGTCTTGCCATCGGCGATACCGCCATAGGACGCATAATCGCGGGTCATATTCAGCATGGCCTCGGCGCGATCCTTGAGCACCGCATAATCGCCGTTCAGCGCATCGAGAATCTTCTGCACCGCTTCATCGTTGAATTCATTCAGACCATCGAACAGTTCGTTCATGCCGTCCAGCAGCTCCGCCGCGCCATCCTTCAGTTCCTGCGCGCCTTCCGCCGCTTCGCCAACCGCATCGGTGTAATCCACGATGCCTTCATAGAATTCGCAGATATCATCCAGCGTATCGCGCAGCTCTACCAGCGCCTGATATGCCGCGCCGTGTTCGCCGTTTTCTTCCATTGCGTCCGCCACGGCATCCAGATATTCGCGGCTGGTGCGGTTTTCCACGATCTTTTCAGCAATGATCTTCTGCACCTTATCGGACTTCATCTGTTCTTCGATGTTCTGATTGATCAGCTTCTTCACATCGTCGCTCGCCATCTGCGCTTCCACGTTCTGGTTGTAGAGATCGCGCACCTTATCGGACTTCATCTGTGCTTCGACTTCCGCATCGATCGTCTTTTGTACGTTGTCGCCGCGCATCTGTTTTTTGATTTCGGTTTCGATGGTCGCCTTGATTTCATCGGAAGCCATCTGCTTGTTCACATTATCATCGATGGTCGCCTTGATTTCATCGGAAGCCATCTTCGCATCGATCTTCTTCTGAATCAGCGCCTTGATCTCGTCAGAATTCATCTTCTGTTCCACCACGGCGGCGATCTGTTCTTCGCTCATGTTCAGGATGGCGTTTCTGATCTTTTCCCGCGCGGCAGCTTCCACCTTGGCGCGTACCTGCACCCGTGCGGCAGCTTCCGCCTGTGCGCGCACATCGGCATCGGACATCTGCTTCGCAACCTCCGCATCGATCGCGCTCTTTACGGAATCAGACTGCATCTGCGCGCTGACCGCCGCATCCACCTTCGCCTGTACATCTGCGGATTGCATCTGCGCATTGGTCTTTTCCTGAATCTGCGCCTGAACTTCGGCGGTCGCCATCTTCTGCGCCACGATCGCGTCCACGCGCGCATCGAAGCTCGGCTCCTCCGCGTTGGCGGAGGGCACGATCCAATCCATCACGCGGGCGATGGTCGTCTGTTCAACAGCTTCTTCGTTATTGTTATTCTGATTGTTCTGGTCATTCTGGTTTTCGCCGCCGTTTTCACCCTCGGCGGGGTTTTCAGGATCGGGGTTTTCCGGATCGGGATTTTCCGGATCGGTGCTTCCGCCCTGCTCGGCGCGGAGCTGTTCTTCCACCTGATTGCGAATCTGCTGGCGAACGACCTCGGTCACGCTCTTTTCGACCTCGGAACGCACAGATGCCTCCACCTGAGAACGAATATTTGCTTCATACGCCGCTTCCACCTTGGCGCGCACGGTGGACTCCAGCTGCGCATCGATCATCTGACGCACATCCTCGGTCTGCATCATGGCGTCGGTATTGGCTTCGATTTCCTTCTGTACCGCGTCGGTCTTGAGCTGCTGTTCAATCTGAGCGTTCAGGGTATCCGCGTCCGGATTGCGCACGGCGGCTTCCACCTGCTGGCGAACGGCGGCGTTCACACCCGCTTCCACCTGCTTGCGAACCTCCGCTTCCACGGCGGCGCGTACCTCTTCTTCCACCGCGGCGCGCACCTTCGATTCTACCAGCTGCTGCGCGCCCGCTTCCACCTGCTTGCGAACCTCCGCTTCGACCGCCTCGCGCACCTTTTCTTCCACCTGCTGGCGCGCGGCTTCGTTTACCTGACGAATGACCTCCTCGCGCACAGCGGCGTGCACCTTATCGGAAAGCTGCGCATCCGCCTGTTCGATCACGTAATCTTCTACGTTGTCCAGATATTCCTTCTGAAGTCTTGCAACCTCTTCGGCGTAATTATCCACGGTCAGGGTGTGAATCTGAATATCCAGCTTGGCGAAATCCGCCTTCTTTTCGGAAAGGCTTTCGTTGGCGGTATCCAGCACGGTCTGCAAAAGCTGCTTTGCCGCGTCCACCAGCTTATCGGAATTGGAATCGATCTCGTTCAAGCCATCGGAAAGCTCCGTCGCGCCGTCGCTCAATTCCTGTGCGCCATCGCGCAGCTGGGTCGCGCCGTCGAGCAGCTGTTCCATCGCGTCGCTCAGATCATCCTGCATCTGATCCAGATCGATATCCAGCTCGCCTTCATCCGTATCGATATCGTTGAAGATGGAATTGGTCGCCAGCGTATAGGTGCCGTCCAGCGCAAAATCGGTAACATCCGCTTCGATGCGCGCGGTCGTGGGGATTTCCACATCCAGATCCTCATAGGCGGCAAGGTTCAGCGCTTCCGAAACGCCCGGCAGACCCATCGCCACGATCACGGAACGATCGCCGATATCCAGCACGCGGCCGTTGTCCACGGTAATGTTCTTGAAATTCGCCTCGTCGGTCAGCAGCACGGTCGCCGCCAGGAAGGGCATCGGCATGGAAACCGTTTCATCGCCCACGGCGACATCTTCATACTGTTCGGCGCGATATTCCACATCGATCGCCAGATGGCCGCTCTTGCCTGCGATCTGATCGGCGGTCATTTCCTGACCATCCAGATAGTAGCGCACGGTGACGGACACCGGCAGCGGCCGATCGGAATTGCCCTCGTAACGGATATCCGCGCCGTTGGCATTCCAGACGAGCACGCCGTTTTCATTGGTGAAGGTTTCATCGCCGCCGACGTTTTCAATATCGGTCAGGCTGCTTTCATCGTGCAGCTGCGCTTCGCCGTTTCGGTTGTACAGGCGTTCGCTGACGATGATATCGTTTACGGAACCATCCGCGTTCGCCAGCACATACACCATTTCCTTCTTATCCACCTCCGCCGAAGCGCCGGACAGAACGGCGGTCAGCAGGAGCGTCAACGCGATCACCGCGGAAAGAATACGCTTTTTCATATCAGTTTTCCTCCTTCACGTTTTTCACTTTCATGCCCAGCGTCGTATGGCGGATCAGGCCATCGCACAGCATCAGCAGCGCGGGCAGGATCAGCAGCACGCACAGCATGGATATAATCGCGCCGCGCGCCATCAGCATGCACATGGAACTGATGATATCGATATCGGAATATACCGCCACACCGAAGGTTGCGGCGAACAGACCCATGCCGGATACGATGATCGACGGCGTAGAGGTGCCCAGCGCAATCTGCACCGCTTCGCGCCTGGTTTTGCCGGATGCGCGCTCGCTCTTATAGCGGGTGGTCATCAGAATCGCATAATCCACCGTCGCGCCCAGCTGAATGGTAGAAATGCAGATCGGCGCGATGAACGGAAGCGACTGACCCATGTAATGCGGCAGACCCAGATTGATGAAAATCGCCAGTTCAATGACCGATATCAGGATAAACGGCAGGCTCAGGCTCTTTTCCACCAGCAGGATGATCACGAAGATCGCCAGAATGGATACCGCGTTGACCACCTGGAAATCATGATCGGTGGTTTCGATCATATCCTTCATGCAGGGCGCTTCGCCAATCAGCATGCCGCCTTCATCATATTTCTTCAAAATGGCGTTCAGCTGATCGATCTGGGTATTGACCGCGTCGCTCGCCACCTTGTATTCGGAATTGATCAGCATCAATTCCCAGCGATCGGATTTCAGTATGCTGGTGATCGATTCGGGGATCATCTCTTCGGGAAAATCCGTGCTGATGAAGCTTTCCAGCCCCAGCACGTATTTCACGCCGTCCACCTGCTTCATTTCATCGATCATCTTATGAATGTCCTTGCGGGGCGTATCCGCATCCACCAGCAGCATGTGGGTGGACGCGATATCAAATTCATCGCGCAATTTGGAATTGGCGATCACATATTCGATGTCCTCCGGCAGGCATTCGCCCATATCGTAATACACTTCATCGTTCGTTTTGGAATAACCGTAATACGCCGGCGGAACCAGCGCCACGAACAATACCAAGAATATCGGGAACACCTTTACGATGCCCTTGGCAAAGCCGTTCATGTTCGGGATCAGCGAACGATGCTTCGTCTTTTGCAGCGGCTTATCCAGCACCAGAATCAGGCTGGGCAGCACGGTTACGCAGCTGATCACGCCCAGAATTACGCCCTTCGCCATTACGATGCCCAGGTCGCGGCCGAGCGTGAACGTCATGAAGCACAGGGCGATGAAGCCCGCCACCGTGGTCACGGAGCTGCCCACCACGCTGGTGAGCGTTTCATGAATGGCGCACGCCATCGCTTCGCAATGATCGCTGATCTTTTCGCGCTGTTCATTGTAGCTGTGCCAGAGGAAGATGGAATAGTCCATCGTGACCGCCAACTGCAAAACCGCGGACAGCGCCTTGGTAATGTAGGAAATCTCCCCCATGAACCAGTTGGTGCCCAGATTGATCAGGATCGCGACGCCGATGCTGGCGAGGAATACGAACGGCACCAGCCAGCCATCCAGGAAGATTATCATCGCCAGACAAGCCAGTGCAACAGCAATGCCGACGTAGATCGGTTCTTCCTTTTCGCACAAATCCTTCAGATCGGTCACCAGCGCGGACATGCCGCTGACGAATACCTGCTTGCCAGCAATGGCGCGGATTTCGCGGATCGCATCCATGGTAACGTCCTCGGATGTGGCGCTGTCGAAGAACACCGCCATCAGCGTAGCATCGTCCGTATTGAATTCGTTGTAAATCTTATCCGGCAGCAGCTGCATCGGCACGGACAGATCGGCGATCGAGCTGTACCAGACCACCGAATCCACATGCTCCACCTGCTCCAATTTGGTTTTCAGTTCCGCCACATCCTTTTCGGGCATATCCTGAATCACCAGCATGGAAAACGCGCCCTTGCCGAAATCCTCCATCAATTCGTTCTGACCGATTACCGTGTCCATCGTATCGGGCAGGTAATTCAGCATGTCGTAATTGATTCGGGTGGTCATCATGCCGATGGTCGCCGGAATCATCAGAAGGATCGCAAGGATCAGAATCGGAATGCGGCATTTGACCACCGCTTTGGAAAAACGCATCGGCAATCCTCCTTACTTAATCTTCAAACTCGGTTTCGATTACATCATGCTTGTACCGGCGCACAACCTTCAGCGCGCACAGCGCCACGCTCAGGTTCAGCGCGCCCTCCGCCAGCATCGATATGCCCAGCAGTATGGTCAGCACCCGCGCGCTCTGCGCCGGATGGAACGCCGCCGCGATTCCGATGCCGCCGGCGATAATGCCCAGCGTTAAAATCAGCCACCAGTTGCGCACGCCGAAGCGCTTCGCATCGAACGCCGTCTGTACCTTAAAGAGGCCGTCCGCCATAATGGAAATGCCCAGGATCAGGCACAGAAAGCTCATTGCGCGGTTCGGCTGCACTAGCAGCATCACGCCCAGAACGATCAGCAACAGCCCAAAGGCGAGATCATGTTGAAACGCCAGTTCGTACATATCCCGCGTAAAATAGCCCGCAAGCTTTACCAGTCCGAACACGATCAGCATGATACCGGCGATGATTCCGATTAAGCTGATGGACAAATTCGGCCATATCAGCAGGGCTACGCCCAGAAAGCAGAACAGAACGGACATTACAATATATCCGATCTTGGCTGCCCGCAACGGCGCGATGGAACGCATAACGATCAACCTCCCGAACAGGTTCTTATAGAATCGCGGTCAATTGCTTCAACCGCGATTGTCATTATATCCGCTTTTTTCCTTTTGCTGAATGGACACTTTCCATCACTTGTATCAGATTTGGGCAACGAAGCGGTTTTGTCTGAATTCTTCGAACGCGGATAGTTTGCAGACTTCGGTCTGTTTTAATTGTTGTAGACTTTGTTCTTCTTCTGTGGTATAATGCAAAATACATTCAGGAGGCGGATAAATATGATCATAAGAAGGGCGAATATGCAGGATATCGATGCGGTAGAGGGGCTGTACGACGCGATCCACACCGTGGAGGAAAACGGAAAACAAACCATCGGATGGATTCGCGGAGTATATCCCGTGCGCGCCACCGCGGAGGATGCGCTGCGGCGAAACGATTTATTTGTATTGGAGGACGCGGGCGCGATCTGCGGCGCGGGCATCATCAACAAAACGCAGGTCGATGTTTACCGGCAGGGCAATTGGAAATACGAAGCGCCCGATAATCAGGTGTGTGTATTGCACACGCTGGTGATTTCGCCGGATCGCGCGGGCAGGGGCTATGGAAGGGCGTTCATCGCCTATTATGAACAGTTCGCCGCGGAGCATGGCTGCACGGAGCTGCGAATCGATACCAATACAAAAAATACCGCGGCGCGATCGATGTACAAAAAGCACGGCTATACGGAAATCGGCATTGTGCCGACGGTTTTTAACGGCATTCCGGACGTACAGCTGGTATTGCTTGAAAAGCACATCCATCTATAAAAACAGGGGTGTTTCGCGCATATCCGTTTTGAAACAGCCTTTTCTGTTTGTATCTTTTTGACGGCATATATTAACGCGCGTCCGATTGACAAGTTTCCGCATCGGCATATAATAGATTTCGGAATCGTATAAGTGGTGGAGTCTGTCATGAAGCGGCCGCGCCGTCTTCATTTATCACGATTTCCGGAGATTCGCATCTCTGTGGCCTTTCGACAGATTCCTCTCCAATCAATCGCAACGGGAGGAAATTTTTTATGCGTAAAACGAAAATCATCTGCACCATCGGGCCGGCGTGTTCCGATGAAGCCACCCTGCGGAAGATGTGTCTGGCGGGCATGAACGTCGCCCGACTGAATTTTTCCCACGGCACCCATCAGGAGCATCTGGAACGCATCCATATGCTGCAAAAAGTGCGCGAAGAACTGGGCATTCCCCTGCCCATCATGCTGGACACCAAGGGGCCGGAATACCGCATCGGCTGCTTCGAAAACGGCCGAATCGAATTAAAGGAAGGCGATCCTTTTACCCTGACCACCCGCGATGTACCGGGGAATCAGGAAATGGTTTCCGTAAGCTACAAAGGCCTCTGCGCCCAATTGCAGACGGGCGATCGCGTGCTGATCAACAATGGGCTTCTGGTGCTGGAGGTATTGGAAAGCGATTCGGAAAATACCCGATGCCGCGTGATCACCGGCGGCGTACTTTCCGATCGAAAGAGCATGAGCTTTCCGGGGCATGTATTTTCCCACGAATATCTCAGCGAGCAGGACAAAGCGGATATCCTCTTCGGCGCGGAAAACGATGTGGATTTCATCGCCTGTTCCTTCGTTTCCCGAAAGGAAGATCTGATCGCCGTGCATGATTTTCTAACTGCCCACGGCATATCCAATATCGACCTCATCGCCAAAATCGAAAACCGCGCCGGTGTGGATCATCTGGAGGAAATCTGCGCCCATTGCGACGGCGTGATGATCGCCCGCGGCGATCTGGGGGTAGAAATTCCCTACGAAGAACTGCCCGCCATTCAGAAGCACATGATCACCAAGGCGCGTATGCTGGGCAAGCGCGTAATTACCGCCACGGAAATGCTGGAATCCATGATTAGCAACATCCGCCCCACGCGCGCGGAAATTTCCGATGTTGCCAACGCCGTTTACGACGGCACCAGCGCCATCATGCTCTCCGGCGAAACCGCCGCCGGCAAATATCCCGTGCAGGCGGTGGAGGCCATGTCCCGCATCGCGCTGGAAACTGAAAAGGATATTCGCTACGACAAGCGCTTCCGCAATGCGGAATTCAAGATGCAAAACATCGTGGACGCCATTTCCCACGCCGTCTGCGGTATGTCCATCGATATCGGCGCGAAGGTCATCGTGGTCTGCTCCCTTTCCGGCCGCACAGTGCGCATGGTATCCCGTTTCCGCGCTCCGACGGATATTCTGGGCGTGACCACCGATGTAAAAGCCTGGCGAAAGCTGTCCCTTTCCTGGGGCGTAACCCCCGCGCTCAGCGAACGCTTCGATTCCACGGATGTTCTGTTCTTCAACGCCAAAAATCAGGCGCGGCAGGTATTCGGTCTGAAAAAGGGCGAACGCATCGTTATCAGCGGCGGACTTGCCAACGGCGTATCCGGCAATACCAACATCATCAAGGCGGAAATCATCTGACCGCGCACATCCAATCAAAAAAACGGAACTGCCTTTTTTAAGACAGCTCCGTTCATTTTTGTCTTTTTTCAGTTATACGGTGCGGCAGCGGTTCAGCGCAGTTTCGATCGATCCGCGGCGCAATTCGCACAGGCGGTTAAGTTCGGGCAGGAAATCCTCCCGCAGGCCGTTTTCCAGCCAATCGATGAACAGGCCGAACACCTGACACGCATAGCAGGTGACGACGATCTTTCGATCCTCCGGACAAATGCCCCGCTTTTCGAATTCGCCCTGCAAAAAGGTGGTAACCACATAGCGGCAAATCTGCATCAGCTGCCGTTCATACATATCGCGGCTTGCGGAATTGAAAATATGCAGATTCGCGCGGCGATTCTTCATAATAAATGAAGTTGCAATTTCCAAACAGCGATCAAAGGATTGAACCGAAGTATTTTCGCGCATTACCAGATCGGTTTCTTCCTGCACGATGGCTTCGATCAGATCGGGTACATCGCGGAAGTGATAATAAAAAGTATTGCGATTGATGCCGCACTCCTCGACAATATCTCGTATGGTGATCTTGTTCAGCGGGCGTTCGTTCAGCAGCTTGACAAATGCTTCGATAATGGCCTTTCGGGTAAAGGACGCCATACGATATCCTCCTTTGTAATGTGCTTTTTGAGTGGATCGGGCGCTTTGTTTTTATGGAATATGCAAGCGCCCGATTTTCTGCGTTCAGCCCAGCTTTTTCAGCGCGTTCGCCAGCAGCAGGTTGTTTTCCTCATAGCCCGCCACCGCGCGCATGATATCGGCGTATACCTCGTCCTCGCCCATTTCATGCACCTTGGAAGCCAGATCGGCAAGCTCCGCCGCGTGCGCCGCGTTGTGATCCACCATGTAGCGCATCAGCGCCTTCAGTTCATCGCGCGGCGTAACGTGCTCATGATCGTGCGATCCGTGCGCGTGGTCGTGCTCGTGGGTATGCGTATGCGCCTGACCTTCTTCATGGGAATGCTCGTGCGCGTGAACGTGGGTATGCTCGTGTACGTGCGTGTATTCGTGTCCCTCCGCATCAACGTGGGTATGCGCATGACCGTGCGCGTGCATATGCTCATGGTCGTGGGAATAGCTGTGGTCATCGTGTCCGGTATGCATGGATGAAACCTCCTAATATTTGTAGATTTATTATACCTTTTCCCGCATGGATTATGCAAGCCCCCGAATATGACTTTTCGGCAACGCCGCAACATTTGTTTCAGCTTTTGTTCTTTCCGGCGATCACGCCGATGATCTGCCCCGACAGGAATACCGTAAGCAGCGAATACAGAATCCTGCCGATGGGGATATAGGAAATCGAAAGCGCCAGCACGATCAGATCGCTGATCAAATAAATCCATTGAATGGGAATGCGCGTGCGCTTGCCGAGGCTCATCGCCAACGCATCATCCCCCGTAGGCGCAGCGCCGAAGCGCACGCATACGCCCACGCCAACGCCCACGAACAGCGCGCCGACAATCGCCGCCGCGATCGGCACATTCGCAATCTGCGGATACACCGGCGGAAAGCATTCGCAGATCGCGTAGAACAGCGAAAATCCCGCCACCGATATGCCCGAATACGCCAGAAATTGTTTCCCGAACGTGCGCCAGCCCAGAAAATAGCACAGCACCGTCAGCACGCAATTCGTAATCGCCGGAGATATGTGCAGCCAGTGATCCAGCAGCAGCGTAAGCCCCAGCGCGCCGCCCTCGGTAATATTGGATATGGAATGCACGTTATACAGCCCGAACGCCAGAATTCCGCTGCCCAGCAGAATCCACGCCGATCTTCGCAGCCAATCCTCCCCCATGAAAGAACGCACATTTCGCATCAGCTTCATCCATCGCACTCCCGAATCATTTATTTGTTGTATTATACCATTTGAATGTTAAACCGGCATGTACCAAACGAACGCTGCGCGATCGCTGAAAGCAATCTTCCTATCAGTCTTTGATGGCGCTTGACATATTGGAAAAAATGGCTATAATAAGTTTTCTAATATAAGGAGTATTAATATGGAACATTTCATCATATATGTGCATGGAAAGGGCGGTTCGGCGGCGGAAGCCGACCATTACAGACCCCTGTTCCCCGATTGCGAAGTGATCGGCTTTGATTACCTCGCGCAGACCCCATGGGAAGCGATAGAAGAATTTCCGGCGTTTTTTGCCGGATTGCGGGCGCGCTGCGATCGTATCACGCTGATCGCCAACAGCATCGGCGCATTTTTCTCGATGTCCGCGCTGAGCGCGGCGTTGGTGGATAAAGCGCTGCTGATCTCCCCCGTTGTAGATATGGAAAAGCTGATCGGCAACATGATGCGTTGGGCGAACGTGACCGAACAGATGCTTGCGGAGCGTCTGGAAATTCCCACGGAATTCGGCGAAACACTGTCGTGGAACTACCTTTGCTACGTGCGCGCGCATCCGATTGCGTGGCGCGTGCCCACCCGCATTCTGTACGGAGCGCATGATAATCTGACCTCGCCGGAAACCATACGGGACTTTGCACAGAAAACCGGCGCGGAGCTTACCATCATGCCGAACGGCGAACACTGGTTCCATACCGAAGAACAGATGCGATTTCTGGATCGCTGGATTGCAGGCGGAGGAGATTTCCATGGCGTTTGACTACAAGAAAGAATACAAAGAATTCTACATGCCGAAAAACAAACCGGAAATCGTAGTTGTTCCGCGCGCGAACTACATCGCCGTTCGCGGTAAGGGCGATCCGAATATTATCGACGGCGATTATCAGCGCGCGATCGGCGTTTTGTACGCGGTCGCTTACACACTGAAGATGAGCTACAAAACCGATTATAAAATCGAAGGCTTCTTTGATTACGTCGTGCCGCCGCTGGAGGGCTTCTGGCAGTGGGAAGGCGCGGATGATGCGGATAAATCCGCCTTCAACTGGATCTCGGTCATCCGTCTGCCAGACTTTATTTCGAAGGCGGATTTCGACTGGGCGGTCAAAACAGCATCGGAAAAGAAGAAATTGGACTGCTCCACCGCCGAATTTTTGACGATCGATGAAGGGCTGTGCGTTCAGATCATGCACTACGGCGATTATGACGCGGAACCCGCAACCATTTCGCAGATGGACGCATACCTTGCGCAGCACGGCTACGAAAACGATATGGGCAACGACAGGTTCCACCACGAAATCTATCTGTCCGACCCGCGGCGCACCGCCGCAGAAAAGCGGAAAACCGTAATCCGCCATCCGATCCGGCGTGTTGCTGAATGATTCCTTGAAGCGCCTCAGGCAGCGGGCGATGGCGGAAATTTATCAAATGACCGAGGAATGCAGAAAACGCTCCAAAAGCATTGCATTATATGTGCAATCGATGTATAATATAGTGCAGAAGGGAGCTGATAATCATGAGCACAAGCACCAACGTCACTGTTCGGATGGATTCCGATGTAAAACGGGAATGCGAAGGGATTTATGGGGCTTTGGGCATAAATCTCTCCACTGCCATCAATGTATTCCTGCGCAAGTCCATTCGTGCTGGCGGCTTTCCGTTCGATGTTCGGCTGGATGACCGCCCCAATCGAGAAACGATGGCGGCGCTGCTGGAAGCGGACAGGATTGCCAAAGACCCCAGCGCCAGGCGTTACCACAGCGTCAAGGAACTGTTCTCCGATTTGGAGGATGACGAGGAATGAGCAAAGGCTTTCTGGATTCCCTTGATAACGAGCGCACGAAGTACGACCTTGCAGTCACCGCGCAGTTTCGGAAGGACTACAAGCTGGCGAAGAAGCGCGGCCTGAAAATGGAAGCCCTCGCGGAAGTCGTCACCCTGCTTGCCAAAGGCGAGGCGTTGCCGGAAAAGAACCGTGACCACAGCCTGCCAGGCAATTGGATTGGTCATCGGGAATGTCACGTTCTACCGGATTGGCTGCTGATTTACCGCATTGAAGAAAATGTGCTGGTTCTGACCCTGATCCGAACGGGAACGCACAGCGACCTGCTGGGGAGGTGAAGAAAAGCTGCGCGGAGAAATCCTGCGCGGCTTTTTTCACCATTTGCACGCCTGTGGGCATTAAAGCAGGCGTGCAAACCATGCCGGTAAACTAAAGGATATCAAAGATAAACCTCACAATATTTGCAGATATGACGCTTCCCCCGATAATCTTCTTCATCGGTCATCGTTGTCTTTTGCATACCGCATTTTTCCATTACACGAAGACTCGCCATGTTTTCGGAGAAATAGCCAGCAGTAACCTTCCGAAATCCCATTTCACGCAATTCTGTAATGACCGCATGCACAGCCTCCGTTGCATAGCCGTGTCCCTGATATTGCGGGTGAATCACATATCCGATTTCTATTTCATCACCCTCGACTCCACAATCATTGATAAAACCAATCAATTTTTCGCTCAGGTATATGCCGTACTCCAAATGCTTAGCGTCGTCTGGCTGGCTGAAAACGATCAATTTTTTCACCAGTTCTTCCGCACAGCTTCGGGATTCCATTTCCGGTACCATAAAAGTGCTTGTGACCTCCGGATTTGTCAGCAGATCAATCAAGGCGCCAATGTCCTGTTCAGAGTACGGCTTTAAGATGAGCCTTTCCGTTTTGATTTGCGCTTTTTTCCTGATGGGCAATGCCATGGATATCCCTCCACAACTATCGATTTGTCGAAATCATTTTACCATAATGCGGCCTGCCAAACAATGAATAATAAAAAGAACCCACCGCAATTCTATCAAAATCACGGTGGCTTATGGCAAAGAACCGTAATTTTGATAGAAATCGCGTAAGGGAGGTGCAAATTGGGCGCAGCATTATTTTGCACTTGTGTCCTGTTATTTTGTCACTTAATCCCTTTCAAACTTTACGCCGCCCTGTTCGGAATGCTTTGTGATCGCCATCGCGGATACAAAGGTGATCGCCTCCGCAATTCCAACGGTGAACCAGAGAAGTGCGCCGTTTGTGAGAAAAGACAACGCAACCACGCACAGCGGCGTGAAAATCAGACCGCGCAGCACGTTGACCGCAACAGACTCATTCGTACGTTTCGTGGAGTAGAGATAGGCGGACAGAACCGTATTTACCGACGCAAACAGGAATGCCTAGCAATACTGCGGGATCGCGGAAACTGCCAGCTCCGTAGCCGCTGCGTCCACGCCGAACATCTGGCAAATCGGTCTGTCGAGCAGCATGATTGCCGCATAGACAACGGCGCTTCCGATCAAGCTGACAATCATGCACCAGCGCTTGAAATAGTGCATATCTTCGGCATTTTTATCACCGTAGCTCTACCCGAACAGCGGCTGCATCCCCTCGGACACACCGATAAACACGGCATAGGCAAAGGCTACCACATAGCTGATGACCGAGTAAGCGTTGACGCTGCCCTCCGGCAGAAAACGGATAATCACAAGGTTCATGCAGAACACGGTGATCGGCGTTGCAAGCTGGGAGAGCATTTCCGGAAAGCCGCGTTTGAGGACCTTCCGCATCAGTTTCCCATCCATTTTGAAGCGGGCAAAGTGCAGATGTCCTCGTTTCATCAGGAAGTGTACAGCAACGATGAGCATACTTGCCGTCTGAGAAATGCCCGTCGCAATGGCAGCACCGGCAAGCCCTTGCTTTAGCGGGAAAACGAACAGCCAGTCGAGGAAAATGTTCAATGCGGTACTGGCGATGGTAGAAATCATGACGAACACGGGAGCACCATCGTTCCGCCCAAAGCCCTGCAACGTAGCGGCAAATGCGGAGCGAATCGTAAAGGCGGTATACCAGAAGAGGTAATCGCAGACCATTTCCACATACACGCCGCTTGCGCCCAGCAGCATAGCGAGCGGTTTTGTAAATACGGTACCTACCACGGTAAAGAATGCCGCGACAACGAGCGTTGCGGCAGCGGCGTGCATAAAGGACTGGTTTGCCCCCTCATAGTCCTTCCGCCCCATGCGGATAGCGGTAATGGTCACGCCGCCGATGGTGGTCAGCATAAATACTGTGCCGATCACCATAACAAGCGGCTGCGCGAGATTGACTGCGCCCAGTGTGTCCGTACCGACACCGCGACCGACGAAAATACCGTCCACGATGGTAAACAGAAAAAAGGCACACTGGCTCAAAACAGTGGGCAGAACATATTTTAAGATGTTTTTTGCTCTGGATTCTTTCATTCCGGTTTTCCTCCTTGTGCCGGAATGGAATCCAACACTCGCTTTTCTTCACTTTTCAGATAATCAATATGCCGACGGAACAGAGAAAGATATACTTTCCTTTCTTCCTCGCCAAAGCACAGAAACGCATTCTTCTCTATTTCGTCCGCTTTGTTGATCGTATTTGCAACAAAAGTTTTTCCGCGCTCAGTCAGCAAAATTACCTTGCGGTTTCTGGTGCCGGGAATGACTTGCAGTTCCACCAGTCCGTCCTTGCGAAGATTGTTGATCGCTGAATGGATGGTCTGCACAGGGAAAAAGAAATCGCTGCACAGGTCGTTCTGCGTCATCGGTTCCTCAGAGTGGGCGATGGCATACAGCACCCAAAAAGTGGTGTCCGTCATTCCCAGCTT
Organism: uncultured Clostridia bacterium; assembly: GCA_934663625.1. GTDB lineage: Bacteria > Bacillota > Clostridia > Christensenellales > Aristaeellaceae > SFTH01. Next base: position 388 of record CAKUKP010000007.1, on the reverse strand, counting down.
TGCTGCAAGGCTGTTGTAAATATGGTCGCTCTCTTTATACAGGCGTTTCAGTACCTACAGCTGCTGTTGTAATTGCTCGTTCATGTTGTACCTCCCAATAAGTTTCCGAAATCAGAAACTTATCAAGAGGCTGAGAATAGTAATTTCTGCTTATCATGGCAAGCAAGGATTACCGCAGCATCTGCAGCAGAAAAGTCCCGTAAAAAGCACGAATCCCCGCCGCAGAATGACTCTGCAGCGGGGATTACAGTCTGTCAAAGAAGTAACATTGCGAGGTTGCGAAGTGGCTTCTTATACGATAAAAAGGCAGGAAAAAGCGAGCGCGACCACTTATGGATCGCGAATTTTTTCAAATTCATCGCGGCAAATTTGAGCTTGACCCAGGCGG
>CAKUKP010000006.1 GCA_934663625.1 uncultured Clostridia bacterium | reverse complement strand
CGTGCGGATAAAGGCTTCCGCCTGATCCAGAATTTGAAACAGCTGTTTCAGCTTCGCTCGGTTCGTCATAATCGTATCTCCTTATTTCTGCGGTTCAAAATCCAAAAGGTTGAGGTTCAGTTCGGGATCCAGCCTACGATCCACGCAGCCATCCACGATCTGAATGAAAATTTCGCCCGTCAGCGAAATTATGGCGCGGTTCAGATGACCGCCCATCACGTGCCCGTTTTCGCCCGCACAGGTGATGTGCAGATGCGTGTACGGCGCGCCGTTCATCGTGTTGATGTTGCCGACCAGCGCGGTGATTTCGCACGGCTCGGCGTAGTCGTATCGATTGTATACGCCCTGATTCAGATCGAATACGCCCACGGTGAAATCCGCCGTCGCGCCGAGACCGCTGACGGTCGCCAGACGGATATTTTCCATCTTTGCAAGGCGCAGAATGCTCTCCACAATTTCATCGCCCTTGTCCAGACGCAGAACGATGGTGCTGCCAAAACGCCGGTAATCCATAGTGCTACCTCCCAATCAATTGTTCAAATTTTTCCGCTTCCATCGATTCGATGCAGATATCCGCATCCGGCGCGGCTTCGCGGATGCAGCGCGCCACATCCGATAGATTCATGCTGCCCGCGCACAGGTGTTCGTCCCGCGCGCCGGAATTGTTGTGCAGATGCACATGACCGATGCGATCGCCCAATATGTCGATCCATTGATCGATCGGCACGGGCGAATAACAGTTCGCGTGCCCCGTATCCAGACAGATCTTCGCGCGCGCATCACCGATGCCGTCCAGAACATCGCGAATCGGCTTCGGATCTACATCCAGCACGTTTTCAATCGCCAGCGAAAAATCCTCCGGCTGCGTCGCAAGAAATTCGCGCCAGAACGGGATGGATTTTTCGGTAAACCAGATCGGGTAATATACCTGCGGCGCATAGCCCGAATGCAGAATCAGCTTCTGCGCGCCGATGCGGCGGCAAACGTCCGCCGCCTGACGGAACCGGTGCATCGCGACATCGCGAATCATCGGATCGATCGCGCAGGGCGCCATTTCATAAAAGGGGCCGTGCATCGTGAAAACCGGATATGCGGATAAAGCATCGCGCGCATCCGCAATCATTTTTTCGTCCGACAGGTTTTCCGCCGCGCAGAACGTGATCGTTTCAACGCCTGCGCCCCACGCCCGCGCCAGTTCATGCGCGCGCGCATCCATTTCAGAAATCAGATAGTTCATGCTTCCACATCCATGATCGCGCCGTGCCCACAGCAGTAGGCGTAGCGGTTCTTCGGGAACAGATCGATAAGCTGCCTGCGCTCCCGCGAGGCGAGGGCGGAATTTAAGTTCACGCTGGTGAGCAGATACGGCGCGACCTGATTGAATTCGCGCTGCTGCGGGGAAAAGCCCGCCGCGTTTACAAAGATATCGCCGCAGAATACGATTCCGTCCGCCTCATCCACCGCCACGATTTCGCCCCGCGCGTGGCCGCCGTTGCCGCGGTAAATATCGATCTGCCTGCCGCAGAAATCGAGCTGTCCCAGACGGCAGATATCCGCGTTCGGATCATCCGGACAATCGTTTACCACGCGCAGCGCTTCCATTTTCGGCGGCTGGTAGCCGGTCAGAATCCGCGCCATGCCGCAATAGGGCGCGTTCAGGCGATCCTGTTCGCGGAACGCGGGCTTGCCTGCGTTTTCAAGTTCGAAGTGCAGATGCGCGACGGGCGATACATAAATCGTATCGAAATATCGAAGCAGCCCGCTGTGATCCATATCCGGATGCGTGAGCAGTATGCTTCGGCGCATCCGATCGAAATCCGGAAACAGCGTATGCAGAAGAGCATGCATTTCATCGGCGTACAGCGCAAAGCCGCAATCGATAAATAGCAGATCATCGCCCTTTTGCAATATCCATGTGTTGCTGCCACACGGCGGCTGGATGGAATGCAGATAGAATCCATCCGCCAGACGCCGCTTCTCCACGCACGGCAGATATCCGTCCCCGCGATATTTCGCCAGCAGCTCGGCAAAGCGCGCGATGTACTGAAATGTTTTCTGCGGCGGCTCGTTCAACTCGGCAAGGTTCTGCATGATCGTATTGGAATACGCCATCAGATCCTGCGCCGTTTCGCGCGCCAGATGCAGCGTGCGGATGATGTGGTTGACGAAATCAATGTAGAAAACCGCCCGATCCAGCTCTGCGCCGTTGTCCTCGTGCCGGATTACGCGCACCTCGTATCGCTCGGACGCTTCGCGCAGAAAGCGGCGCACGCGATCCTCGTCCTCCACGAACAGCCCCAGCTTCAGATGGTGCACCGACTGATCCGTGGCGGCGGCGTCCAGATAGGAAATGCCGAAACCGTATCGGTCGATCAATTCCAGCACCGGCAGCATGCTGCCCGCGCGGTTTTCCAGCGCAAAATCCAGCAGCATGACCCGCGCGTCGCCGGTACATTCCAGAAGATAGCCCGCGCCGCGCAGCGCTTCCGCGATGGCGGAAAGCTGATCCTCCGTGCCATCCGCATCCAGAAACAGCGTGTGCGTGTCCACCGCCTTATTGTAGCTTACGCGGGTGATGCATGCGCCAGTGTTCCAGATCATCCGGCAGGCGTCCAGAAATGCGCCCGTCTGTTCCGGCAGGCGCGTGATAAAGGTTTTTTGCATATTATTCCTGCATCGCCGTGCGAATGGCGTTCAACAGATCGGAATATTCCTCGTAGGCGGGCAGCTCCGGATGCTCGGCGCGAATCTTTTCCGTGCTACGGAAAAGAAATCCTGCGCGGCTCGCCTGAATCATCTTCAGATCGTTGTAGCTGTCGCCCGCCGCGATGGTATCATAGCCGATGGATTGCAGCGCGCGCACGGTGGAATATTTGGAATCCGCGATGCGCATTTTGAAATCGGTGATTTCGCCGGAATCGCTCACTACCAGCGTATTGCACATCAGCGTCGGCCAGCCCAGCTTGCGCATCAGCGGCTGCGCGAACTGCGTAAAGGTATCGCTCAGGATCAATACCTGTCCCTCCGCGCGCAGCGCGTCCAGAAATTCGCGCGCGCCGTCCATGGGCTCGATCTTTTCGATCACGGCCTGAATTTCCTTTAATCCCAGCCCGTGCTGCCTGAGTATATCCAGCCGCCAGCGCATCAGCTTGTTGTAATCCGGTTCATCGCGCGTGGTGCGCTTCAGCTCCGGAATGCCGCTCGCCTCCGCGAACGCGATCCAGATTTCGGGTACCAGTACGCCTTCCATATCCAGACAGGTGATATACATTTCTGTTTCCTCCCATTCTTAAAAGGTAATATCTCCGATTCGGTAGCCCTCAGGCAGTTCTTCCTCGGCAACAAAGTCAAAATCCGGATCCTCCAGCACGGGCAAAAACGCCGCGTAGGGCGTTTCATCGAATTCGCAGGCGTAGCCGCTCGCGCCGAACCAGCCGCCCTCGTGGGCGCGCAGATTGATATCGCGGGCGAACTTCGTCATGTTGCAGCAATCGTGCACCGCGATCGGCCAAGCTTCCTCGGATGCGATGCGCATCAGATCCAGCGTAAGATAATGCGAATCGATGGGGGAAATATAGCCGTGGCGGGTGATGTACATATTCATGCCCATATAGTTTTCGATGTTGTTGGGGTTCAGATGCAGCTCCGCGCAGTTCATGAAATCCAACCCCGTGCCGATGATGCGATCCTTCTTTGACAGGAACGAATCATAGAATTCCGCGGTCATCGGCGTTTCAATGCCCACGTTCGGGATGTATTTCTTCGCCGTTTTGATATTTTCGATCACGCGATCCGCGCAGTTCGTCGCGCCCAGATTGAAGCGCAGCTCGTCCAGCCCCGCATCGCCCAGCGCGCGCAGGTTTTCCTCCGTGCACAGCGTGCCGTTGGTATACATGTGCTGGCGCACGCCCGCGGCGCGGAAGCGGCGGATGATCCCGTAATACTTTTCAATTTCCATAAACGGTTCCAGATACACATAGGAAACGCCCGTGGGGCGCACCGATGCGCGCAGCAGCAGATCGATATCCGCTTCGCGGTATTTGCAGCCGCCGATTTCCCACATGCCTTCGCCAATGGGCGGCTGACAATCCAGCTCGCCGTAATTGTAGCAGAACGGGCATTGAATGTTGCAGCGGTTCGTCTTGCGAATCGCCGTAAGGCCCGTGCCCGTCAGGCACGATACGCAGCCCTTCGGGAATTTTTCGTCCGGCCCCACGTAGTATGTGCGCCCGTCCAGCGTTTTAAGGTTTGCGATGCGCGCGCGCAGAATTTCCGCATCGCGCTCCACCGCGTTTTCGATCTGCGAAAATACCGCGTACACGATCTCCTGCTGGCGCGGCGACAGCTGTTCGTATTCCGGCAGCTGCGCGAAAAATTCAAACCACATCAGCGCATCGCGCTTGGATATGTTCATGGATTCAGCCTCCATCATCGTATATGCCTGTATTATAGCACATGATCATTAAAAAATGAAATACATTGCTGCGCAAATGTGCAGTCATGCAGTTTTTAACTTGACAACAAAGTAAGTCGCGCATATACTTAATGCATGTCCGGAATGCGCCACGAATTAGACAACGACCGACGTACAAAAGGAGAATGGATCATGAAGAAGTTTTTGTTACTTGCGTTGTTTTTGATATTGATATGCACGAGTTATGCGTTTGCTGAGAACGCGGAGTCAATTGAATATGAATGCTCGGACTTTCGCTATACCTTGTGCGGAGACGGAACAGCTGAGATTACGCGATATGTTGGAGAGGCGCAAGAACTGGAGGTTCCCGCTGAACTGGACGGAAATTGCGTGATCAGTGTCGGTCAGGAGGCGTTTGCACATTGCTACAGCTTAACTACCATTTGGATTCCTGAGGGCGTGACCGAAATTGGCGACAGAGCGTTCTATGGTTGTGAAAGTCTTGTCAACATCTTCATGCACAGTGGTGTAACGAGAATTGGCAATGAAGCATTCTATGGTTGTGGAAGTATTTTTAGCATTCTGATACCAGATAGTGTGACTGAAATTGGTAGTGGCGCATTCTCTATGTGCTATAATCTAGTTGGCATTACGATACCCGACAGCGTGACAAAAATTGGCGATGACATATTTAATAATTGTAATGCTGTAATGGAGGTTGGGCATGATTCGTATGCCGAACAGTACGCCATAGATAATGGTATTAGATATATATATCCAGAATTTTGGATGGAGTAGCTGAACGATTGATCGATGTGGATTTCAGGATTGCTCCCTGCTGGCGTTCGGCACTTGTGCAGCGGTGGTGTTTGTAGTAAAATAAAAGAAACGGCGCGCGCCAATGCATGTATGTAAACGAATAAACCGAAGGGAATGAAACGATATGAAGCACGGAATCTATTATGCTTACTGGGAGGATATGTGGGGCGCGGATTACCTGCCCTACATCGAAAAGATCGCGAAGCTGGGCTTTGATTTTCTGGAAATCGGCTGCACGCCCGTAAACGATTTTTCAAAGGAAACTCTGCGCGATCTGCGCAAATGCGCGGATGACAACGGCGTTTTTCTGACGGGCGGCTATGGCCCCTCCGCGGATCGAAATCTGGGCAGCGCAAACCCGCAGTACGTGCAGAATGCGAAGGATTTCTACGCGAAGCTGTTTGAAAACTTTGAAACGTTGGGCATCGATACCATCGGCGGCGGTTTGTATTCCTACTGGCCAGCGGATTATACCCAGCCGATCGATAAGGCGGGCGATTGGGAACGATCCGTGAAGAACGTGCGCGAGGTGGGCAGGATGGCGGCGGATCACGGCGTGCATTTCTGTCTGGAGGTGCTGAACCGCTTCGAGGGCTATCTGCTGAACACCTGCGCCGAGGCCGTGCAGTTCGTGGATCAGGTGGGGCTGCCCAATGTGCACGTGATGCTGGATACCTTCCACATGAACATTGAAGAAGATGATATAGCGGACGCAATCCGTCTGGCGGGCAAGCGTCTGGGGCATTTCCACACCGGCGAATGCAACCGCCGCGTGCCCGGCAAGGGACGCATGCCCTGGCGCGAAATCGGACAGGCGCTGCGGGAAATCGGCTATGATGGCAATGTGTGCATGGAACCGTTCGTCAAGATGGGCGGTCAGGTGGGACAGGATATCCGCATCTGGCACAACATGTACGATGATCTGAGCGAAGCCAGGCTCGATCGCGACGCCGCCGATGCGGTGCGTTTCCAGCGCTATATGTTCGATGGACATATGTAATGTGCATAGTAAACCGCCTGTCCGGGGGAAAATTCCTTCGGACAGGCGGTTTTTAATCAGCAATCCTGTTTTGTAATCACGGGTTTTCCGTCCGCGTCCAGCAGCGGCGTCAACCCACCGGTGGATCCGTTCGCGATGAAAAGATAATTCACGCCGGTTTCCTTATCGATATAGATGATTTTTTCGCCGAGTATGGCGCTTTCCTGATACGCGATTTCAAATCTTTTTTCCTTACTCATTTCAAAATACCTCCCGATCAGCGGTTACACGATTCGGAATCCAGAGCGGATCGGTCAAATGCCAGAATTCCAGCGCAGTGCGATACCGGCGTAAACACAAGGCGCGGAAACGCCTGCGCAAATTCATCCGCGACGAAATAGATCTCATCATCGTCCCATTCTTCGCCCGCGTCCCGTTTGCATGTATCCAGCTCCGCGCGGGTTTGAAACATAACATCGCCGATCAGAATCTGCCCATCCTCTTTCAGACAGCCGCGCAGCGCACGCAGGAACGCGCATTTCTGTGCGTCCGTCAAATGATGCAGCGAATAGGTGGCGATGATGTAATCATAGCGCAGATTCCGAAGCGGTTCAACCAGCCCTTTTGAAAAATCGCCCGCATACAGATGCGCTTTCGGCATTTTTGCGCGGGCCAGTTCGATCATTTTCGGTGAAAAATCCTGCCCGTAGATGGTGCAGCCCTGCTCATACAGCTTTGCGGTCAGCGTGCCGGTGCCGAAGCCGATGTCCAGCACGGCTGCGCGCGGATGCGCCATGATGGTCTGAAAGATACCGCCGAGCACCTTTCGGTATCCGGCAAACGGATAGGTGTTTTCTTCATCGGAAAGCCCAACCGATTGATCATAGCCGTCCGCCCAAAGATCAAATTCCTGATGATTCAGCATGTTTTCCTCCGGTTTCCATTTTGCCGCAGCAGCCCTCAAAGGTATATCTGTATTTCTGCGCACTGCGCTTCCCATATTCGATCGCCCGCGCCGGACAGTAGGCGATGCACGCCATGCAATGCGTGCATTTTTCGCCCCAGACGGGCTTTCCATTTTTCAAAACGATGTTGTTTAAGGGGCACAGACTGGCGCATTTGCCGCAGCCGATGCATCTTTCATCGGCGCGAAAAGCCCGCGCGTTTACGAAAAGCGGATAGAACAGCGCGTTTACGGGGCCGCTCAGCAGCCGGTCGTACAGATTGCAGCGGGGCGCGGGAAACGCGCGGTTTTCCGCAATGGCATCAAGCGCTTTGGCGATCGACAGATCCGCCGCGGAAACGATATGGCGGGCTTCATCCGGTTCCGGCGTTTTAAACAGCGCGATGTAATTTTCGGGCATAACGATCTGCGCCGTGCCCATGTAGATAAAGCCCTTCTGATCGCACAAGCGGCGATTGTATTTTGCGGCGTTGCCGATTTCGCTGCCGCAATTCATCACAAACCACGTCGGCACAGCGCTTGGGAATTCCGTATTTAAAATCCAGTCGCGCAGAATTCGCGGAATTCGCCATGCGTAGGTGGGCGCGACGATGATCAGCCGCGATTGCGCGCCGATGGCGCGCGTATTGTTTTTCCGTATGCACTCATTTGCATTCAACAGGTCATCGTGCAATCGATCGGCGATTCTTTTCGCAATGTAACGGCTGTTTCCCGTTCCCGAAAAGTAAAGAATCAAGTCGAATTCCTCCCGCTTATAAAAAAGAACTGCCGCAATCGCGGCAGTTCGTATTGGTATCGATTAGACGTAATCGATGGTCAGGTTCGGCAGAGTTACATCCGCAATCGCGCCCTCGGTGGGAGCGTTTGCATCGATGGTCAGTTCGCCGGACTTCACCTGCTCGTACAGCGCATTGTACTCTTCGACGGTGAAGGTTTCGAAGCGCCATGCATCCTCGTTGGTGGGGATGCCGACTGCGTTGTCCGCTACGCCCAGGCTGGTGGCTACGCCGCCGATTTCGTCGAAGGAGCCATCATAGAACTTCGCGATCGCCCACTGGGTTGCTTCGGACAGACCCTTGGTGGCGGAGGTGATAACGGTTTCGGATTCGGAGGACTGGTCAACGTCAACGCCGACTACGAAGCCATCGTTTTCCGCGGCTGCCGCTGCAACAGACTGGAACATGGAACCGCCGCAGGCGAATACCAGTTCGGTGCCGTTTTCATACCAGCCCTTGATCATGGTCTGCAGTTCGGGGGAAGCGGAGAAGCTGGAGCCGTACTGCCAGGAATACTTCAGTTCAACATCCACGCCCAGCGCGGCCGCCGCAGCGGATGCGCCCTGCGCGAAGCCATAGCCGAAACGGCAGCATGCGGGGTTGGTTCCGCCGCCGCCACCCGCGAAGCCCAGCTTGGTGAAGCCGTCCATGACGACTGCATAGCCCGCGAAGTAGCCGCTCTGCTCTTCACAGAAAGCGATGGGGGCAACGTTGTCCAGGCCGATCGGATAGCCATCGACGAATACGAACTTCACGTCCGGATATTCGGTCGCAGCCTTGGTCAGCGCGGTTTCCTGCATGAAGCCGGCGCATACGACAACCTTCGCGCCCGCTTCGCAGGCAGCCTTCATGGCGTCGTAACGGTCGTCATCGGTCGCCTGATCGCCGTTGGCGGGCTGATAGTACTTGTAGGACAGGCCGTTTGCGGCGGCATAGCCCTTAACGCCGTTCCAGGTGCCCTGGTTGAAGGACTTGTCCTTCAGCTGGCCAACGTCGGTAACGAACGCGAGTTCATAGATGCCGTCTTCGGCGGTCATGTTGTCTTCAATGGTGTCGGGATCCACGGCCTCGGCGAATGCGCATGCGCAAAGCGTCAGAACCAGTGCGAGAAGGATAGCGAGTAACTTTTTCACAGGTATTTCCTCCTTTAAAATTATCCCTTTCGGGATTGTTACCGTGTATTAGTATACCATGAAATATAAAATGTTTCAAGATGGCGCAAGTGATTTCTGGCGAAATTTTGCAGCTTTGTCCGTCAGATGTCCGTTTTGTCGGGCGTAAACTGCAATTTCGCCGTTCATTGCGGAATGATATCGATGATCACCAGCTCCGGACGATTGTAGAACCGCGGTATGCGCGTGGATTCCCGCGCCAGACCGCGGCCGACGATCATGCATGTATCGCCGCGCATATACATGCCGCCCGCATATTTGGGGAAAACGCCCTGATTCGGCGCGTATACGCCGTTGATCAGATAGGGGATGCGCCATTGCCCGCCGTGCGCGTGCCCCGCCAGCACCAGATCGAACGGATAACCGGCGTAATCGTCGATCCGCTCGGGCCGGTGCGAAATCAGCAGCGTGAAATTCTGGTTGGCGGATACCTGCGCGATGCTTTCAAGCGCCGCGCCGAATGAAAATCCGTCTCCGATTTTGGCGGCTTCGGGATCGTTTACGCCGCAGATGTTGATCTGCACGCCCTGAACGGTTGCGGTCGCCGCTTCGTTGTTCAGCCGCGTCACATGGCTTTCTTCCAGAATGCGCATTTTCCGCGCGAAGGCCTCCGCGCCGCCCCAGTATTCATGATTGCCCGTGACATAATAACAGGGATAGCGTCCGCCGATTTCCCGAAGCAGCGCCTCCGTGTTGTCGTCCGGCAGAACATCGTCGAAGATATCGCCGCCCAGCAGGATCAGGTCGGGCCGCTGACGTTCGATTGCCGAAACGAGCGTCTGCGCGTTTTCGCCGTAATTGCAGGAATGCAGATCCGATAAAAACGCGATTCGAATCGCGCGCTCCACCTTGGGCGAACGCAGGGTATACGATGCAATTTTCAGTTCGTTGTACAGTCCGGCGATCAGAAACGCCAGCACGGCGGCGATGATAATGATGATCGGTATCTTTCTACGCATAAGTTTGATTTATTTACAGCGTCACGTTCGGGTTCGTGTATTGCCCGTGTTTTCGGGTGTTTCTGCCGTACTGAATCGCAAATTTGGGGCAGCGATGCAGGCAGCCGAGGCACATGGTGCATTTTTCCAGCACCCAAACCGGTCGCCTGTTCTGCATTTCGATGGCGTGCAGCGGGCATTTTCTCGCGCACAGGCCGCAGCCGATGCAGGTGTCGTCCACATGCAGATTCGATGTGCGCCGCATTTTTCGATCGTAGAGCGGCTGGGCGATCCATTGAACAATGATCGCCGGTACGCGCGGGCGCATGTGCCGGTTGGTACGGCGCGCCGCGATGCAATTAATCGCGCGGCCGATTTCTGCTTCGGTCGTTTTTGTAAACCTCGCCACCTTTTCCGGCGTGGAAAGATCGAAAACCGGCGTCCATGTATCCGCCATCCGAATGGAATAAAAGGCGCTGATTTCGCATCTGCGGATGGCGCGCTTCGCCATGTAATCGCTCGCGCCGGGGGTCGTTCCGTAGGTGGCGATGAAGTATAGATAATCCGTCCGGAAGGAAGCCTTTTCCAGAAATTCTTTTACGATGCTGGGCAGCCCCCAGAAATAGGTGGGCGCGATTATGCCGATGCTTTCATCAGAGAAGGAATAGCGGCCTTCCCGAATGCAATCCACAATCGATACGGCATCCTGCCCGATCGCCCGCGCAATCCGCCCCGCGACGTATTTGCAATTGCCCGTTGCCGAAAAATACAGGATCATCTGTTTCCTCCCGCGAATCCAAATTCGTTGCTTTTGTCATCATTATACCATCTGTTTGCGCCGCAATGCAATAGCGGTCTGCGGCGTATGCCGCAGACCGCCCAGAACGCGCAGTGTATTTTATTTTTTCCAATGCTTTAATTCCGGTACGACGGCTTCCATGTGCGCGCGCACCTGTTCTGCGGGCCAGTTTTCGTTCGCTATGTGCGCCACGCAGAAATCGATCAGCTGTTCCTTACTTTCGTAGGTGAATGCGCCGCCGGTGTAGCACCATTTGCAATAATCCTCGTTGAAGGAACCGTCTGGTTCCCGGCTGGTGGTGGAATCGTCCAGCGGCATGCCGCAGCATTGGCAGATCAGCTGCCGGGGCGCGCCCAGCAGCGTATTGATGGAAACGTCAAACAGCTTGGATAACAGCTTCAATGTTTCCGGATTGGGCGTGGTTTCGCCGGTTTCCCAGCGGGATACCGCCTGTCGCGTGACGAATATCTTGTCGGCAAGCTCCGCCTGCGAAAGTCCCTTTTGTGTCCGCAATTCGCGCAGAATATCTTTTGCTTCCATATGAAATCCCTCCTGACGTCAGTGTAACACAAATATCGGGTTCAGACAAGCAACGCGCTGTTGCTTTCGCGCTCAAACACAGCACAATGCTTGACAAACGGCGGCGTTCGCGGTACAATACCCCGCGTTTTGAAATATGAATCATTGCAAAAGAGGAAGAGCACATGCAGAAAATTGAGATTCGAACCCGTCGAATGACATTGCATCCCATGACCGATGCGGAGATTGAAAATCTGATTGCGCGCACGGAGTCCGATGAGCTGCGCGCGGCTTACGGCGAAATGCTGGATGGATGCAGGCGCGATCCGGAAAATCGAATCTGGTACGCGCCGTGGGCGATGGCGCTGCATGAAAATCAGGCATACATCGGCGATATCGATTTCAAAGGGCCCGCCCAGAATCACGCGGTGGAAATCGGCTATGACGTGCTGCCGGAATACGAAGGGAACGGTTATACGACGGAAGCGCTGTGCGCCATGACGGAATGGGCGTTTGAACAGCCGAACGTGGCATGCGTCGAAGCGGAAACCGCGCCGGACAACGTCGCTTCCCAGCGCGTCCTGGCAAAATGCGGATTTGTGCCGCACGGAATAGGCGCGGAAGGGCCGCGTTTGTGCTGAGTGCCGCGCGACCTGACTGAGCGCTTATATTTTGTTGATTGCGAATCGTGTGCGAATATCCATATTTCGGCCCGATTCGCTTTTTCTTTCCGGATTCTACATGAATGTATTGCAAATGATTGTTCTCTGTGTTAATATTTACATATAGATTTCGAAAATCTAAATTGATGCTCCGACGATTCCACAAAAAAAGACCTCTTTCGAGGTCGATTTCGCACACACTGTGCAGCCGAATGAATCGGCGGTTTCGGAAAACCGTTATTTGAACGCATAGTGTAAATCCATAGGGGTCTGTGGACTACATCAATATTATATTTCAACATCGAGGAGATGTCAATATGGAAAACAGAGAATATTTTCTGGGTTTGGATATCGGTACGGATTCGGTCGGCTACGCGGTTACGGATATGCAGTATTCGCTGCTGAAATATCGCGGGGAGCCCGCGTGGGGATCGACGCTGTTCGATACAGCGAATTTGAATACGGAGCGAAGATCGTTTCGCACCGCAAGACGGCGCTTGGATCGCAGACAGCAGCGCGTGCAGCTGCTGCGGGAGCTGTTTGCGCACGAAATTGCTAAAATCGATCCGAAATTCTTTGCGAGAATCGACGCCAGCCGCCTGCTGCGATCGGAAACGGATTCCGAATACACCCTGTTTGACGAAGCCGGAATGACGGATATCGAATACCATCGGAAGTATCCCACCATCCATCATCTGATCGATGATTTGATGCACAGCGAGGACGCGCACGATGCGCGGCTCGTGTATCTGGCGTGTGCATGGCTCGTCGCAAACCGCGGACATTTTTTAAGCGAGGTCAACAAGGAAAACATCGCGGCGTTTACCGATTTCGATGCGGTCTGGAATGGGCTGATCGATTCGATACGGGATGCGGCGGAGGACGTTGTGCTTCCGTGGCGCGATGTGCCGACCCATCAAATCGCCGACGTTTTAAAGAAGAAAACGGGCTTCAAGCAAAAATATAGCCAGCTTTGCGCACTTTTATTTGAAAATGGAAAAGCGCCGAAGAAGTGCGACAACTTTCCGTATTCCTGCGAAGCGCTGCTGAAAGCGGTCTGCGGCGGAAAAATCAGCGCAGCGGCGTTATTTGGTCAGGATGCATATGAAGATATTCCTTCGTTTGCGCTTTCCGATCCCGATGAAAATCTGGCGGCGGTGTTCGAAGGCGTAGGGGACGATGCGGAGCTTCTGATTCGCATGAAGGCGATCTTTGACTGGTGCGTGCTGGTGGATATTCTGTCCGGCGCCCAGACCATCTCCGCGGCGAAGATCAAAACCTATGAACAGCATCGATCCGATCTGGCGCTGCTGAAGAAAATCATCAAAAAATACAAGCCGGAGCAATACAAGGCGGTTTTCCGGTCGGTCGATCAGAATGGCTATGCGCAGTATTCGGGGCATTTCCGGAATTCCGGCGAAAAGGCGGTCAAGAAAATCAATAAGATCGATTTTTCTGCGCAGCTCAAGAAAACGCTGAAGGGGATTGTGCCTGACGCAGCGGATGCGGCGGAATTTGAAGATATGCTGTCCCGCATCGATCTCTGTTCCTTCCTGCCAAAGCAGCGCGATACCGATAACCGCGTAATCCCGTATCAGCTTTACTGGCACGAACTGAACACGATTCTGCAAAGGGCGGAGGTCTATCTTCCGTTCCTGTCCGATTGCGATGCGGACGGCATAAGCGTATCCGAAAAGATATTATCGGTATTTACCTTCAGAATCCCGTATTACGTCGGCCCGCTGAACAAAAATTCGAAAAACGCATGGCTCGTGCGGAAGGCGAATGGGCGCATACTGCCCTGGAATTTTGATCGCGTGGTGGATCGCGATGCGAGCGAGGAAGCGTTTATCAAGCGCATGACCAACGATTGCACCTATCTGCCCGGCGAAAAGGTGCTGCCGCGCGAATCGCTGCTGTATCATCGATTTACGGTGCTGAACGAGATCAATAAGCTGAAGATCGATGGCGAGCCGATTTCCGTCGCGCTCAAGCAGGCGCTGTACACCGAAGTATATAAAAAACGGCGCAGGGTAACGCTGAAAACCATCCGCGATTATCTGCAGTCAAACGGGTATATGACCAAAGAAAATAAGCTTTCCGGCGTGGACGAGGTGCTGCATTCCGATTTGAAATCTTATCATGATTTTAAAAAGATGCTGGCTGGCGGCATGCTGACCGAAGTGCAGGTTGAGGAAATCATCGAGCGAATCACGCTGACCGAGGATAACCAGCGCCTGAAAAAATGGCTGAAGGCGCAGTTTTCGCAGCTTTCCGATGATGATATCAATTACATAGCGCGATTGAACTATAAGGATTTCGGCAGGCTTTCCCGAAAATTCCTGTCCGAATTTGAAGGCGTCGATACATCGACCGGCGAAGTGATGACTGTAATCAAGGCGATGTGGGATACCAATAATAATCTGATGGAGCTGCTCTCCGATCGATACACCTTTGCGGAGCAGATTCGCGCGGCGCGACAGGAATATTATATCGAACATCCCATGAATCTGGATCAGCAGCTGACCGAAATGTGGCTATCCAATGCGGTGAAACGCCCTGTCATCCGCGCATTGGATATCATCAAGGATGTGCGGAAGGCCTTTGGCTGTGCGCCGAAGAAGGTATTTATTGAAATGACGCGCGGCGCGACGGCGGATCAGAAGAACAGGCGCACGAAATCCCGCAGGCAGCAGTTGTTGGAGCTGTATGAAAAGTGCGGTTCGGAGGATGTGCGCATACTGGAACAGCAGCTTCGGGATATGGGCGATGGAGCCGATACCCTGCTGCAAAGCGACCGGCTGTATCTGTATTATATGCAACTGGGGCGCTGCATGTACAGCATGCAGCCCATCGATATCAGCGCCATCAAGGGCGAACGATACAACATTGAACACATCTATCCGCAGGCATATGTGAAGGACGACAGCATCATCAATAACGAAGTGCTGGTACAATCGGAGCTGAACGGTCAGAAATCGGAT
Source organism: uncultured Clostridia bacterium (assembly GCA_934663625.1). GTDB lineage: Bacteria > Bacillota > Clostridia > Christensenellales > Aristaeellaceae > SFTH01. Next base: position 37,289 of record CAKUKP010000006.1, on the reverse strand, counting down.
GCGTATCCGATCGATGCGCAGATTCGCAGCCGGATGTACGGATTCTGGAAAATGCTGCATGAAAACGGGCTGCTGTCCGATGAAAAGTTCAAGCGTCTCACGCGCGCCACGCCCTTCAGCGCCGATGAAAAGCTGGGCTTTATCAATCGCCAGCTTACCGAAACATCGCAGTCCACCAAGGCGGTTGCCGAAATCCTGCACCAGCTGTATCCGGAAACGGAGATCGTGTATGTAAAGGCGCGCCTTGCCAGCGAATTCCGGCAGGGATTTGATCTGGTGAAATCGCGCACATTCAACGATCTGCATCATGCCAAGGACGCGTATTTGAATATCGTCGTGGGCAATGTGTACGATATGAAGTTTTCGAAGCGCTGGTTCGATGTGAATTCGAAATACAGCATAAAGACGAAAACCCTGTTCACGTATCCCGTGGTGTGCGGCGGAAAAACGGTGTGGGATGGCGCCGCTATGCTGGAAAAGGTGAAAAAGACCGTGCAGAAAAACAATGCGCACATGACGAAATACGCCTATTGCAAGCAGGGGCAGCTGTTTGATCAGATGCCGGTTCGCGCAAAATCGGGGCTGATTCCGCTGAAGCGCGGGCTGCCCACGGAAAAATACGGCGGCTACAACAAACCGGCGGTATCCTTCTTCCTGGCGGTGCGCTATCGTTTGGGCAAGAAAAAGGATATCATGATCGTGCCGGTGGAGCTGATGTATGCCGATCACGTGCTGGATGATGAACGCAGCGCCTTGACCTATGCCGCGGATCGAATCCGCCGCATCACGGGCAAGGAAGCGCAGGAGCTTGCGCTGCCGCTGGGGCTGCGTCCGATCAAGATAAACGCCATGCTTTCGCTGGATGGATTTCGGGTAACCCTGTCCGGCACGAGCGGCGGCGGAAGAACGCTGATCGCCGCGCCGTTTATGGCTTTTGCCGAATCGCAGACTACGCAGCGGTACATCAAGCGGCTGGAGGTGCTGTCGGAAAAGGTACGGCGCAATCCCAATCACGTATATGATGCGCGGTACGATTGCGTAACGTCGGAGGAAAACCTGCGCCTGTACGATCTGTACATCGAAAAGCTGGAGAGAACGATATTTTCAAAGCGTCCCAACAATCCGATTAAAATCCTGCGGGATGGCAGGAATGCATTCATCGCGCTGCCTCCTGTGCAGCAGGCGCAGGCACTGTTGAATGTGCATCAGATATTCGGCCGAATTTCCGGTGGGATTGATCTTTCCGCAATTGGTGGCGGACCTTCTGTTGCTGCGACGAAGGGATTCAGTTCGAATATCTCCAACTGGACGAAGGCATACAGCGATGTGCGCATCATCGATGCATCCGCATCGGGGGTTTGGGAAAAGCGATCCGAAAATCTGCTCAAACTGCTATGAGCTGGCGCAATGTGATCATATCGCGGCGCTGCAAGCTGGATTACAAGATGGGCTATCTGGTGGTGCGCAGCGATGAAATTCAGCGCATCTATCTGGATGAAGTGGCGGTGCTGATGCTGGAAAACCCCGCCGTTTCATTAACCGGCTGCCTGATGGAAGCGCTGATGCAGAAAAAGATCAAGGTGATCTTCTGCGATGGCAAGCGCAGTCCCATTGCGGAGGTGGTTCCCTATCACGGCAGCCATAACAGCTCCCATCGGTTGAAAAAGCAGATCGAATGGACGGATGAAACCAAGGGGCAGGTGTGGCAGAGCATCATTCGGGAGAAGATCGCAAAGCAGGCGGGTTTTCTGAAGGAACTCCGGCACGATCGGGAATACGCCATGCTGACGCAATATGGATGCGAGGTTGAACCGCACGACGCAACGAACTGCGAAGGGCACGCCGCCAAGGTGTATTTCAACGCGCTTTTCGGCATGGATTTTTCCCGCGGGCTGGATTCGCCCGTGAATGCGGCGCTGGATTACGGTTACTGCCTGCTGCTGTCCGCCTTCAATCGGGAGGTCGCGCTGAACGGCTGCCTTACGCAGCTGGGCGTCTTTCACGATAACATGTTCAATCATTTCAACCTGAGCTGCGATTTGATGGAACCGTTTCGTATCCTGATCGATCGCATGGTGGTTGAAATGGCGCCGGAACAGTTTGCAAAGGATGAAAAGCACGTTCTGTGGCGGGTATTTTCCCAGACGGTGCAATATGCGGGCAGCAAACAGCTGGTATCTGCGGCGATCCGGCTGTATACCCGAAATGTGATCGATTGCCTGAACACGGCGAGCCCGGAGAAAGTGATCCACTATCAGGAAATATGAGCTATCGATTTATGAGATTGATTTTGATGTTTGATCTGCCGATGCAGACGGCGGAGGATCGGCGCAATTATACCGCCTTTCGCCGTCTGCTGATCAAAAGCGGCTTCATCATGCTGCAGGAATCCGTTTATACCAAGCTGATGATCACGCCGAGCGTGAAGGAATCCGTGCTGCAGATGCTGAAAAAGAATAAGCCGCCGAAGGGAATGGTGTGCGCGCTGGAGGTAACGGAAAAGCAGTTTGCCAAAATGGATTTCATCGTGGGCGAACAGCACAGCGATGTGATCGATACCGATGAAAGACTGGTGATCCTGTGAAATTTGTGCATCCGGAAATCAGCAAGGTATTTGATACGGAATGCGGCCGCGTACACAGCCTGATCATTGAAAATCAGGCGTTCTTTCGCCGGTTGCTCACGGAGCTGTACGAACAGACCAACGGCTATGATGGGCAATGCATCGTTTCCATTAATGATGCGCCGGTTGCCTGCGCGCGCCATGCGGAAATCATCGGCAGCTTTGTGCCGTTTGAAATGAACCGGAAGCCGCTGCTGACGAAAATCGCATCCGCGCTGGAAAAGCGGGCAGCTTCCTCGGAATATTGGGAAAAAACGGGCGGGATATTGATGGAACTGACCGCCTATCTGGAAGAACTGGCGTTTGATTTTCCCTGCGATATTCGATTTGATAAGCTGGGCATCAACGGCATGATCAAGGCGGCTTCGCCGGAATTGCGGGATGATTACACCAGCCTGGGTGAAAAGATTATCGATTATATGGAACTCGTTCGAACCTTTGATCGGGATAAGCTGTTCTTCATGGTCAACCTGCGCGCCTACATCGATGATGCAGAAATGAACCGGCTGATCGAAACCATTCTGGCGCACGGCTATCATGTGCTGCTGCTGGAAAGCAGCGAAAGGCCGCGGCTGGAACGGGAAGAGAGATGGCTCATCGATGCGGATTTATGTGAAATCGATTGATTTTGCGCGCATTCTGTGGTAAACTGAATACAGTTGATTCCCCTATGCCTCAAATGCAGCTTCAAAAGTGTTTTCATCGGGCAGTTCATAGGCTGTCAGTGTGGATTTTGATTCATACGTCGAGGGAAATGCCGTTTGGAGCGGTTAAATTTGCGATTTGAGGTTTGAGAGTAGTGTAATTCCATAGGGGTCTCAAACTTCGCTTCATCCAGCGTGTCGAACACGTCAGTTTGAGAGTAGTGTAATTCCATAGGGGTCTCAAACCGGCGACGGAGCGCGGCAAGCAGGGGCTGGAGGTTTGAGAGTAGTGTAATTCCATAGGGGTCTCAAACTCTGGGGATGAACTAATCGCGCAGATTAATGTTTGAGAGTAGTGTAATTCCATAGGGGTCTCAAACGGTCTGGATGCGCAGTTGAACGCGAACGAAGTTTGAGAGTAGTGTAATTCCATAGGGGTCTCAAACGACAAGGACGGCAACCGGTTATTGATCACTGTTTGAGAGTAGTGTAATTCCATAGGGGTCTCAAACATCTAATTTTTGTTCCTCTTCGCGATTTACGTTTGAGAGTAGTGTAATTCCATAGGGGTCTCAAACCTGTCGCTGGACATCCACAGTTTCGTATTCGTTTGAGAGTAGTGTAATTCCATAGGGGTCTCAAACATATGCCCAGCCTTCGCCGTCTGATATATAGTTTGAGAGTAGTGTAATTCCATAGGGGTCTCAAACACAGAATGCTGCTGGAACTCGCGGGCGATGGTTTGAGAGTAGTGTAATTCCATAGGGGTTTAAATACCATTTGCCGCACGAAGCGCACTGGACAGCAGCATCTGTTTCGCTTGTCCGGTGCGCTTCGTGCGTTCATTTCAATTTCTATTGCACGCCGCGCAGCGCGCGATCTTTTCCGGCATTTTCGACAATTTGATTGAATTTAATGGTTCTTTTTTGCAGTTCGGGCTTGACGAATGGCGCAATCCGAGGTATCATTAAATATGGGATTTATCGGTCGAAGCGTTTTTGATCGATCTTTCAATCGTTTCAGAAAAAGGTATTGGAGGTGGCAAAGCATGGACGACGGCGGAAGATGTATGTCGGCTGATGGCGTGCCTCGAGGCGTGCGTTCATCGCTGCGCCGCTGATGATTTGATTTCACGTTAAATTATCGAAGGGCAAACCATCATTCTTCACACACAGATCCGAACGTCAACACCGGTCGGCAGTTTTTGCTTCTGCTCAAGCGGGCAGGGGAGGCGCTTTGCATTGCAAAAATGCGCTTGAAAGCTGCAAAATTTTGTGTGCAAATGAATCGAAAGGAATGATGGCAATGGATTTTGATCGCATCAAGCTTCGTTTGGATGCGCTGCTGGAAGCCGGCAAAAAGGCCGAGCTGCGCGGCGCGCTGAACATGCTGAACGAAGTGGATATTGCGGATTACCTGGAAACACTTGAAAATGATAAGATGCTGATGGTGTTCCGGCTGCTGCCGAAGGATATTTCGGCGGAGGTCTTTTCCTACATGGACAACGATCAGCGCACGCGCATCATGGAAGCCATGGATGATACGGAGGCCATGCGCCTGATCGACGATATGTTTATCGATGACGCGGTCGATTTCCTCGAAGAATTGCCCGCAGGCGTGGTCAAGCGCATGCTGCAGGGCTGCGATGAAAAGAAGCGTTCCCTGATCAACCAGTTCCTGCGCTATCCCGAAAACAGCGCCGGTTCGATCATGACGATCGAATACATGGAATTCCATGTCGGCACCACGGTCGGTCAGGCGATGGCGGAAATCCGCCGCACTGGCGTGGACAAGGAAACCATCAATACGCTCTACATTCTCGATGAAAATCGCAAGCTGCTCGGCACGGTGGGGCTGCGCAAGCTGCTGCTTGCCAGCGATGATACGCAGGTGCAGGATCTGATGAATCAGCAGGTGATTTCCGTGCATACCACCGATGACCAGGAAATCGTCGCCGATACCGTGCGTAAGTACGACCTGCTTTCCATCCCCGTTGTGGATCATGAGGATCGCCTGGTGGGCATCATCACGGTCGATGATATCGTGGATGTTATCGAAGAAGAAAACACCGAGGACTTTGAAAAGATGGCGGCAATGCTGCCCTCCGATAATGAATACCTGAAAACCAGCGTATGGCAGATGGCGCGCAACCGCCTGCCGTGGCTGCTGATTCTGATGATCTCCGCCACGTTTACCGGCATGATCATTACCCATTATGAAAACATTCTCTCCAATGCCGCAGGCGGTATCGGCGTGGCGCTGATGGCGTGCATCCCCATGCTGATGGATACCGGCGGTAACTGCGGCAGCCAGGCCTCTACGCTGGCGATCCGCGGTCTGGCGCTGGGCGAGGTTACGCCCGGCGATATCGGAAGGATTCTCTGGAAGGAAGTGCGCGTCGCCGCGCTGCTGGGCGTGGTGCTCGGCGTGGTCAATTTCCTGCGCATCCTGCTCCTTACATCCTACGGAACGCAGGTCGCGCTGGTCGTTTCCGTCGCGATGTTCTTTACCATCGTGATCGCCAAGGGCATCGGCTGTACGCTGCCGCTGCTCGCCAAGGCCATCCATCTGGATCCCGCCTTGATGGCAAGCCCGATCATTACCACGCTGGTGGACGCGACCGCCTTGATCATCCTGTTTGGCATCGCCACCCGCGTATTCCAAATCGCGCGCTGACAAGCGCAGTGCGCTTGACCCCAGCAACTGCCGTGTTTAAATGACGAAGCTGTGCCCCCATAAGTTCAAGGGGCACAGCTTCTTTGTTTCTTTCCGGTTCGGGCTTGTTGCGGATACGCGCTTTGATGCCCATAGATTCAAGGCATCAATGCTTATGCTGCAAAAGTGGATGCTGTCAGATGAGGTGGTTTTATGCAGAGGTTCGTATTGTCAGATAGTGAGTTCGCTGCCGTGCTGCTTCAGCCATTTTTTCCAGACCTCGTATTCGGGCATTTGCGCCTGCACCAGCGCCCAGAAGCGCGGGGAATGGTTGAATTCGATCCGGTGGCACAGTTCGTGGATCACCACGTAGGTGAGCGCTTCGGGCGGCGCCATGATCAGCTTCCAATTGAAGTTCAGGTTGCCCTTCGCGGAACAGCTGCCCCAGCGCGACCGCTGATCGCGGATCGCCACGCGGCCGTAAGTTACGCCGATGCGGGGCGCGTAGATGTTCAGTTGTTCGCGAATGCGCGCGAGCGCGCGGCGCGAAAGCGCGGATTGGATGGCGGCGCGCGCGGCGGCATCATCGCCGGAATCGGGCAGATACAGCGCGATTTCCGAATCAGTCACGCGGCACATGCATCGGGCGGAGGTATGTATGCGGATGGGCGTGGGCTTTCCCTCGACGGACAGGCGCACGCCGTCGCCGATGGGGTGTTTTTTATGGTATTCGGCGATGTTTGCGTCCAGTTCCTTCTGCATGTGCAGAATGTCCTGCGCGTGTTCGCCCACGAATCGATCGATATCCCGCAGATGTGCGGCGGCGGGCGCGTACACGCGCGTGATTTTATTCGGCAGCACGCGCAGCATTACATTGCTTCTGCCCGTGCGGTACAGATCGTATTCAATGCGAATGCCGCCGGCGGTTACGGCGCGCTTCATCGATAGGCGTTTCTGCGCGTGCGCGTGATAAACGCTGCGGCGTATGTATCCGGATCGTTCATGATTTTATACAGACCGCGCGCGGCGCACTTTGCGGGCGCATCGGCGATTCTGCACGGAATGCCCAGCGTATCGCCCAGCCGCTTATCCATGCCGGTCATTTCCGCGCCGCCGCCTACCAGCGTAACGCCGGAATCATACAGATCGGCGGAAAGTCCGTCCGGCGCTTCCAGCGCGATGCTGGCGCACAGACCGGCGATTTCGCTGATGACCTCTTCGCAGGCGTGCAGCACGGGCGCAGTTTCCACATCGAACGCTTCGGGCAGCCGCTTTTCCATGCTGAACCCCGTCATATGCATGATTACATCCGATGGCGCGGTCTCCGGCAGCGCCGTGCCGAGGGTATGCTTGATCTCGCGCGCGGAATTGACGCCGATTCGGTATCCGTTTTCCATGGCGATGATCCGCTGTACGCGCTGATCGATGCGGTTCAGCCCGTAGGGCAGATAGCCGAACGCCGCCACGCGCCCCATCGTATACAGCGTCGCGGTGACCTTGCCCGCGCCCACATCCACGAACAATCGTCCCTCCGGCGCATCGAAATCCAGCCCCGCGCCGATGGCGGCGGCGGTATCGCTGCGTACGAGCGCGGCTTCGCCCGCGCCCGCGTCCATGGCGGCGATCATCATGGCTTCCTGCTGCACCGGCCTTGCGAACGGCGCGCAGGTGATGATCGCGCCGAAGCGCTTTGCGCGGCTGTTCAGCTCCGCCTGCCGATACAGATAGCGGAACATGCGATCCGCGTAAAAGTTATTTTCCAGTACGCCGTCCTTCAGCGGCGCGCACACGCTTACGCCCTGACAGGTGCGCCCCTGAATGCGCGCGGCGATATCGCCGCAGCACAGCGGGGTTTCGCGGCCTTCGCGGAACGCCAGCCTCGCGGCGGCTTCCATCGTTGCGCCCTTATTGTATTCGGCGATTCTTGCGTAATCCGTGCCCAGATCGATTCCGATATCCCAACGCATGGTATTTCTCCCTTGTACATACTGCGTATAGTATAGCACATTTTGTGCCGCAATTTACGGACATTATTTCGACAATTTGGCAATCAGCCATGCGATCGCGGCCGCGGCGCACAGTCCGGCGCAGACAAAAAAGCCGCCGTGCATCCCGATGGCATCCGAAAGCGCGCCCAGAAGCGCGCCGCCCAGCATCCGCGCGACGCCGGTGCAGATCACGCCGTAGAGCATCTGTCCCGCCGTGGCGGCTTCCTTTGCCACGCAATCGGCGATCGAACGGTTCATGGAATAGGTGATCACCGGCAGCCCGCCGCCGTAGAGAACCGCCGCGATCAGGGCGACCGGCGCGGATTGGGAAAGCGCCAGCATCGCGTACCGCGCCGCCAGAAACAGCATCGCGATCAGCGCGGGCAGCGCATCGCCGAATCGGGCGTAGATTTTATCCGCGCATATCAGATAGGGGATTTCGCCCGCCGTGGCGATCAGCGCCGCCGCGCCCAGCAGCGCATGCGTCGCGCCGCGCAGCGATAGAAAATACGGGCTGTGAAAGCCGTAATAATACGCCGCCGCCATCTGCACCGGAATCATCAGCGCCAGATCGCGCATCAGATCGCGATTGCGGAGCAGATGCTTCATCGGCGCGCGCGATTTTGCGCTGCCCGCGATATTGGGAAGCATCATTGCGCCCGCCGCTGCGGCCGCCAGACAGACAGCGCCGGCGGGTACGACCGATCCCGCGCCCAGCGCGCCGACCGCCGCGCCGGACAATGCAAAGCATACCGCGCCCGCGATGCGGTATTTGCCGAAATGCATAGCGTCCGCTTCCAGCAGGAGCGAATCGCCGATCGGCAGCAGCGCGCCGAAGCCGAACCAGAAAACCGCGGATACCATAATCTGTCCCGCGAACGCGCGCAGGAACTGCGCTGCGAGGATCGAAGCGCCGGATGATATGCACAAAAGCATCAAAAGCCGCGCCTTATTCCGGCATCGATCCGCGATATTGCCCCAGAACAGCTGCGATGCGATGGCGGAACCCGCCGCCGCCGTGCCGATCATGCCGATCTGCGCGCCGGTAAAGCCCAGATGCGCGTACAGCATCCCGATGTGCCCCTGACAGGCGGCGCTGGCCGCCAGATACGCCGATATGAATACGCCGCGCCGCAGCTTCATGGAAAACCTCCCGAACCCAGATTGAACCTTCCATATTATGCGCATTTTGCCTTGCAACTTATCCCGATCTGTATTACAATGGAATCAGTATTTACAATGGGAGTTGGATGCTTTGATTCGTTTGATTGCAACCGATCTGGATGGCACGCTGCTTTCGGGCAGGAGCAATCTGCCGCAGCGCAATATCGAAGCCCTGCGCCGCGCGATGGCGGCGGGCGTATATGTGGTGATCTGCACCGGCCGAATGCTGGAGGCCGCCATGCCGATGGCGGAGAGCATCGGTGTAAACGCGCCGATGGTATTGTTCAACGGCGCGATGACCTATGATCGCGCGGCGGAACGCGTGATTTCCCAAACGGTGATCCCGCGCGCGCGGGCGATCGAGGTTCTGCGCGCGATCGAAGCTGCGGGCACGTACGTACAGGCGTTTCCGGGGCGCGGTTATTTCTATGAAAAGGCATGCGCGCTCACGGAGTATTACAGGGATAAAATCGGCGTGACCGGCGCGGAGGTCGGATGCAAATTGTCCGATTGGCTGAACAGTGATGTTTGCAAGCTGCTGGCGCTGGGTACGCTCGCGGAAACGAACGCGCTGCAGCGCAAACTTGCGCCGCTGTTTCCCGATATCGATTTTGTCAAATCGGGGGAAACGCATCTGGAAGTGATCGCGAAAGATGTGGATAAGGCGGCGGGGCTCGCGCAGGTGTGCGCGCATCTGGGCGTTCGGCCCGAAGAAGTGATGGCGTTCGGCGATGAACAGAACGATGCGTCCATGCTGCGTTACGCGGGCGCGGGCTACATCATGGAAAATGCCGCGCCGGAATTGAAGGCGCAGTTCCGCCTCGTTGCGCCCGCGAACACCGCGTGCGGCGTGGCGGATGTTGTAAATCTGTATCTGGATGAACACAGGATGGGGGGCTGATCCATGATCCGCGAACAGGATTTTGTCGAAAAGCTGGAGCTTACCCGCATATTCGATGCAAAAAAGAAATTTCTGCCCATCGAGGTCAGCAATTCCACAAGGCCGGGGCTGCAGCTGGCGAATTACTGGGATTTCTTCGCCTATGAGCGCCCGCAGCTGCTGGGACTGGTGGAAATGACGTATCTTTCCAGTCTGGATGAATCTACCCGCCGCGAACGGCTCACGAAGCTGTTCAATTATGATCTGCCCTGCATCATCATCTGCCGCGGCATTCCGTGCTTTGATGAAATGCTGGTGCTGGCGGCGGCGCACCGGATCCCGATCTATTCATCGAAGAAGGAAACCACGCGGTTTGAACTGGAACTGGTCAATTATTTGAATACGGCGCTCGCGCCCTCGGAAACGCGCCACGGCGTGCTGGTAAACGTATTCGGTACGGGCGTTCTGATCACGGGCAATTCCGGCGTGGGCAAGAGCGAAGCCGCGCTGGAACTGATCAAGCGCGGGCATCAGCTGGTGGCGGACGACGTGGTGCTGATTCACCGCATCAACGAACATCTGCTGGAGGGCGAATCGCCGGAGCGCGTGCGCCATTTCATGGAAATTCGCGGCGTGGGTATCATCAACGTGGCGAATATTTACGGCGCGGGCGCGGTGCAGCGGCGCATGGCGATCGATATGGAAGTGCATCTGGAAATGTGGCAGAGCGGCAAGGAATATGATCGGCTGGGACTTACGGAAAACTACGCCGAAATTCTGGGCGTGAAGATTCCATCGCTGCTATTGCCGATTCATCCGGGGCGCAATCTGGCGGTGGTGTTGGAAGTGGCGGCGCGCAATTTCCGACAGAAGCAGATGGGCTACAACGCGGCGATGGAGCTTGCGAAGCGCAGCGCGGAAATCGCGGCGCGGGAGCGCGAGGACGAGGAAGAACAGGAACAGGCGGATTAAGCACATGGAGGATGATGTAGATTATGGTATATATCGGCATTGATGTGGGCGCGACCACCATCAAAATCGGCATTGTGGATCAGCACGGCAGCATTCTGGTGAAGGACAGCTGCTTAACGCTGGTGCGCCGCGGCTATCAGGCGATGGTGGATGATATGGTGAATCTGTCGAAAAAACTGCTTTCCGAGAGCGGGCATACGATGGCGGACGTGCATTCCGTGGGCATCGGCATTCCGGGCATGCAGGATATGCGCACGCACCGCGTGCCGTTCTGCACCAACCTGCAATGGCACGATGTGCCGCTGGAGGAAATCATGCGCGAACGCATGGGTGTTCCGGTATACGTAAATAACGATGCCAATGTGGCGGCGCTGGCGGAAGCCAAGGCGGGCGCGACGAAGAATGTGAAAAACAGCGTTGTGGTCACGCTCGGCACGGGCGTGGGCGGCGGCGTGATTCTGAACGGGAAACTGTTTACCGGTTCGCACGGCGTGGCGACCGAGATCGGGCACATCGTGATCAAGGATGGCGGCGAAATGTGTACCTGCGGCAATACCGGCTGCTGGGAGCGCTACGCCAGCGCCACCGCGCTGATTCGCGAGGGCAGAAAATTTGCCGAAGCGCATCCCGATTCCGCGCTCTGCCGGCAGGTGAACGGCGATCTTTCCCAGATCGCGGCGCGCACGGTGATCGATCTGGCGAAGGCAGGCGATGCGGATTGCCTGAAGCTGTTTGATGATTATTGCTATTATCTGGCGCTTGGGCTGGTCAATCTGATCAATGTATATGATCCGGAAATCATCGCGCTGGGCGGCGGCGTATCCGGCGCGGGCGATTTCCTGCTGGATCGCGTAAAGGCGCTGCTGCCGAATATGGTGTTCTTTAAAACGATGGAATATGCAGATGTTGTATTGTGCAAGCTGGGCAACGACGCCGGCATTATCGGCGCGGCGATGCTGGGCACGCAGGAGGAGGAATGAAAATGAAGGCTTATGAACGTTTATTGCGCTATGCGCAGTTTGATACCGCTTCGCACGAGGGCATGGGCTGCTGCCCCAGCACGGAAGGACAGCTGGTGCTCGGCCGCGCGCTGGTAACGGAAATGCATGAAATGGGCATCGCCAACGCGGAAATCGATGAACACGGCTATGTGTATGCTTCGATCCCCGCGACGGCGGAGGGCTATCCTGCGATCGGGCTGATCGCGCACATGGATACCGTGGATTGCGTGCCGGTGCTGCCGATGAACGCACGCATCGTGGATAATTACGATGGCGGCGATGTGCAGCTGGCGGGCGGCGATACGCTGTCCCCGCGCGATTATCCGGAGCTTGTGGAGCGTCGCGGCAAGAATCTGATCGTGACCGATGGCAAAACCCTGCTGGGCGCGGATGATAAGGCGGGCATCGCGGAAATTCTGACCGCGTGCGAACGCATTCTTTCTGAAAAACAGCCGCACGGCAAGATCTGCATCGCGTTTACGCCGGATGAGGAAATCGGCTGCGGCGCGGATCTGTTCGATGTTGCGCGCTTTGGCGCGGATTACGCCTATACGCTGGATGGCGATGCGGTGGGCGGCATCGAATATGAAAACTTCAACGCGGCTTCCCTGCGCCTTACCTTCCACGGCAGAAACGTGCATCCCGGCTCTGCGAAGAATGTTATGATCAACGCAAGCCACCTGCTGATGGAATATGATTCCATGCTGCCCGCGCAGCAGCGACCGGAATATACCTGCGATTACGAAGGATTCTTCCATCTGGAGGATATGCAGGGCGCGCCCGAACGGGCGAGCGCATTTTACATCATCCGCGATCATGATCGCGCGAAGTTCGAAGCGCGCAAGCGCACCGCGCAGGCGATCGCCGATTATATGAACGCAAAATATGGCGAAAACACCGTGGAATGCAATATCAAGGATTCCTATTACAACATGCGCGAAATGATCGAGCCGCACATGGAAATTATCGATCGCGCGGAGCGCGCGTACCGCGCGGCGGGGGTTGAACCGTTTACGAAGCCCATTCGCGGCGGCACGGACGGCGCAAGGCTTTCCTTCATGGGTCTGCCCTGCCCGAATCTGGGTACCGGCGGCATGAATTATCACGGGCGCTTTGAATGCATCGCCGTGGAGGATATGGATGTGATGGTGGATACGATCTGCCATCTGGTGACGCTGGAGGGCAAATAATGGGCGTTCCGTTCGTAAAGATGCACGGAATCGGCAATGATTTCATCGTGATCGATGGATTTAAATACGCCGTGGAAAATCCCGCCGGCTTTGCGCGGAACGCGTGCCGCCGAAGGGTTTCCGTGGGCGCGGACGGCGTGATCTTCGTCATGCCCAGCCGCGCTGCCGATGTGCGCATGTGGATCTTCAACGCCGATGGCAGCGAAGCTGAAATGTGCGGCAACGGAATCCGCTGCGCCGCGAAATTCGCTCATGATCAGGGGATTTGTACGAAGCCTGAAATCGATGTGGAAACGCTGGCGGGCGTGAAGCACATCGTGCAGCAGATCGAAGGCGGCGTATGCACGGGCTCCACCGTAGATATGGGCGCGCCGGATTTCGATCCCGCGCATATTCCCGTGGCGGCGGATACGAACCGCGTGCGGATCGATCTGGACGGCAAAATGTGCGAATTTTTTTGCGCGTCCACCGGCGTTCCGCACGCCGTAACATTCGATCTGTTTCCGGATGAGGCTGATTTTCTGCGCCTCGGCGCGATGCTGGAGGCGCATCCGCTGTTTCCGCGCAAGGCCAATATCGAATTCTGCCGCGTGATCGATCGCGAAAATGTGCAGGTATTGGTATGGGAGCGCGGCTGCGGGCCTACGCTGGCGTGCGGCACCGGTTCCTGCGCCGTGCTCGCCGCGGGCGTGACGATGCAGCTCATCGATCGCAGCGCGGCTATCCATCTGCCCGGCGGCACGCTGCACGATCATTGGGCGGAGGATGGACACATTTACATGCGCGGCCCCGCCGCGGCGGTCGCGAACGGACAATTTCTGGATTGAACCCACAGAATACGGAGGTTGAAGTGGATGCCGAAGAAAATTCTGATCACATTGCTCGCCGTCGTGCTGGCGCTTGCGCCGATCTGCGCGCTGGCGGCGCAGTTTTCCACCGATCCGGACGCGATTGAGCTTGCGGCAAAATCCATACTGATGCTGGAAGTATACGATGCAGATAACGAACTTCTGGCGACGGGCAGCGGATTTGTCGCCTTCAACAATCGCACGCTGATTACCAATTATCATGTGATCGAGGGCGCGGATTGGATGCTGGCGAACAGCGATGACGGCTATGAATACATGGTCACGAAGGTGCTGATCGCCGATGAAGATAAGGATATCGCGATCTGCGAATTCATGTCGCCCACCGATCTTACGCCGCTTACGCTGAATATCGATGGCGATCTGAAGCGCGCGCAGAACGTGGTTGCGATTGGCAATCCGATGGGCACGGTCGTCGGCGCGACGAACACGGTTTCCATCGGCAATATCAGCGCGCTCTATCAGGATGAATCGGTGCGCTGGATTCAGTTTACCGCGCCGATTTCCGAGGGCAGCAGCGGCGGCGCGCTGTTTGATGATCAGGGACAGGTGATCGGCATGACCAGCGCCTATGTGATCGATGCGCAGAATATGAATCTGGCGATCCATATTTCCGAGGTCGCCGATCTGTTTGCGCAGGCGCCCGAACGCGCGGTGAGCTTTGCGGAATATCTGTCGGGCACGGATGCGCAGGTTGCCGCCACGCCCGAACCGAAGGACGCGGTCGCATCCTATCGGCCCCTGAGAATCGGCGATCAGGGCGAAGCCGTGCGCGAACTGCAAAATGCGCTCGCGGAGCTTGGGTATTTCACCGGCTCCATCGACGGCATATTCGGCAAACAGACCGAAGCGGCAGTGCGCCAGTTCAATACGGATAACAATATCAGCGATGCCGATATCGCGTCCGCCCGAACGCAGCTGATTCTCTATCGCGGCAATCCGCTGCCCTACGGCGATGCGGAAATGGCGCTGTACTTCGCCGATGAGGCGTATGCCGCGTGGGAATTTCTGGATAACGGTAATTGCAGCATCCATTTCGAGGTTACCAACGGCGGCCAGAAAACCGTGCAATCGTATGAACTGTACGTCTATGCCGAGGATGCGCGGGGCAATGATCTCTACGATAACACCGTGTATTATGAAACCACGCAAACGCGGCTCGCGCCCGGTGAAACGGCGTATTCCGATTATATCACCATTCCCAATGGCGATCAGATCGCAACGGTCTATTGCGGTATCCATCAGGTAACCTACACCGATGGAACCACCTGCACCCTCCCCGACGACGAAGTCACCTACGACAGTTGGGTCGTGGCGGACTGAGTCCGTACAAGCGCAGTGCGCTTGACCCCAGCAACTGCCGTGTTGTAAAAGACGAATCCACGACCCCATAGATTCAAGGGTCGTGGATTCTGCGTTTCTATCCGATTCTGGCTTGTTTCGAACCTGCGTTTTGATGCCCATAGATTCAAGACATCAAAACTTACGAAGTTCTCTCCTTCCGTCATCGCGACAAGTCGCGCTGACACCTTCCTCATCAGAGGAAGGCAAGGGTTACGTCGTTCTTCTTGGCTCCACCTGATGGGGGAGCTGTCTGTGCGTTAGCACAGACTGAGGGAGAGAAGCCCATAGATCGTTGTACTCACGCAGTTTTTGCAGCTCAGCCTTATGGCTGCAAAAACGTCGTTTGATTGCGCCCATAATCTACGGGCGCAATCAATAGGGCGGCAGCAACTGGCAGCGGGCACTGCCCGCCGTTACCAGGGGCGCCAGAGCGACACGATTTTGCGGGCGATTTTGTAGATCGGGGTTTCCAATTCCTTCGCCGCCTGGCGCAGAAGCTCGCGTATGGGCAACTGCTGGGGACAATGCCGCTCGCAGCGCCCGCAGCCGACGCACATGGAAGCGCAGGCGGATTTCTTGCGGATGGCGGTGGTTTGGCAATACTCTCTCACCGCAGCGAACTTTCCATCGGTATCGATTTCATTCAGGCATCGGAACGTGCCGGGGATATCCACGCCGTGGGGGCAGGGCATACAATAGCTGCATCCGGTGCAGCCCACGCGGGTCTTGGCGCTGATTTCTGCCTTGAGATCGCGAATGAACGCAAAATCCGCATCGGTAAAGCTTCCGGCGTGCGCGGTCGCGGCAGATTTCAGGTTTTCATCGATCATTTCAATGGAATTCATGCCGGATAATACGCAGGTCACGGCTTCCTGATCCCAAAGCCAGCGGAGGGACCATTCGGGCGCGGTATAGCCGCGCGGATTGTGCGCAATCAGATCCAGCGCAGATTTGGGCAGTTTGTTCGCCAAACGCCCGCCGCGCAGCGGTTCCATGATAATCACGGGAATCCCCTTTTCATGCGCGGCAGTCAAACCGCGCCGCCCCGCCTGACTGTGCTCATCCATGTAATTGTACTGAATCTGGCAGAACTCCCAATCATAGGCGTTCAATACCTTCAGAAACATATCGGTGCTGCCGTGATAGGAAAAGCCGATGTGCCGAATCTGTCCGGCGGCCTTCTTGGCGGCGATCCAATCGCGAACGCCCAGCCTTTCCAGCTTTTCCCATTGCGCGATATCGGTGATCATGTGCATCAGATAATAATCGATGTGATCGGTGCGCAGGCGGGCAAGCTCCTCCTGAAACGTCTTTTCGATTCCGGCGGCGGATTTGATTAAGTATTGCGGCAGCTTCGTGGCGATGTACACCTGATCGCGGCAATGATTGCGCTCCAGAATCTTGCCCACGGCGGCCTCGCTGCCGGGATAGATGTAGGCGGTATCCAGATAATTCACGCCGCCGCGGATGGCGCGCATCACTTCGCGCTCCGCCTTGTCCAAATCAATGCCTGTGCCTTTCTTGGTAAAGCGCATACAGCCATAGCCCAGTATGGAAAGCATATCCTCGCCCGCACCGCGGCGATACAGCATATTTTCGTTCATGTTCAGCTCCTGTGCGGCCAATGCAGGCCGCGATGACTGGCGGCTTCAAAGCCGTGTACCCAGTCGGACTTTTTGTAATAGATGAAAAAGATGATCGATGAGATGATCCACGTCAGCGGATAGGCGATGAACAGAAGCCGGATATCGTGGCGGATGCTCATGGCAACCGTGATATACACGATTCTGAACAGGCACCACACCGAAAGCATCACCGTCATGGGTACGGTAGACCGCCCCGCGCCGCGGCAGACGCCCGCGATGGCGTGGGAAAACGCCAGCAGACAGAAGAAGAAATTTTCGATGCGCGATTGCCGCACGGCGATGGCGATTACATCGGGATCATTGTTGAACAGCCGCACCAGCAGCGGCGATGCAAACGCCAGAAAGATGCCGATCAGCTCCGCCATGGTAACCATCGTGAGTATGCCGAACCGCGCGCCCTTGCGCGCGCGATCATACTGCTTCGCGCCCAGATTCTGGCTGACGAACGTGGTCAGCGCCATCGCATAGCTGGTAATCGGCAAAAACGCAAAGCCCTGCAAACGGTTGTATACGCCGCACGCAGCAGTCGCGTTTGCGCCGAAGGAATTGATGTTGCCCTGTACCGCTACGTTCGCGACCGCGATCACGGAATTCTGTATGCCGGTGGGCAAACCCATGCGCACCACCTCGCGCAGAAGATGCCCGTGGAATTTGATCTTGTGAATCCGAACCTGATAGATCGTGCCCGGCTTGTGCAGGTACAGGAAGCATAAAAGCGCGCTCACGCCCTGCGAAATCGCGGTCGCCACCGCCGCCGAGCCTACGCCGTAATGGAAAACGCCGATGAATAAAAGATCCAGCACCACGTTCAGTATGGAGGACAGAATCAGATAATACAGCGGCCGCTTGCTGTCGCCCAGCGCGTTCAATATGCCGGTAAATACGTTGTACAGCATTACGGGAATCGCGCCCATGAAATAATACCGGAAATACGCGATCGATCCTTCCAGCACGTCCTCCGGCGTGTTCATCCACCGGAGCAGCACCGGCGATAGTCCCACGCCGATGGTAGTCATGATCGCGCCCGCCACCAGCCCGAACGCCACCGTGGTATGGATGGAATCGGAAACCAGCTTATCTTCGCCCGCGCCGAAATAGCGGGAAATCACCACGCCCGCGCCCAGCGCAATGCCGATCATCAGGCTGGACAATAATTGAATCAGCGAAGCCGAGGAGGATACCGATGCCAGCGCTTCCTTGCCCAAAATGTTGCCCACGATCAACGAATCCACCGCGTTGTAGAGCTGCTGGAACAGCTGGCTCAAAAACAGCGGCATCGCAAACGCCACCATCGTTTTGCGCACATTGCCCGTCGTTAAATTTACCGTACCTTTTTGCATGCAAAAACCCCTTATTATATGAATATGCATCTATATATTCATTATAGTTTCTGTTTTCGTGACTTGCAACTTTTTCAGCACCGTATGAATGTTAACTTTGTCAACAGCCTGAAATCGGAAGCAGCCTGATGAATGCTTCCGATTTTTGATGATATGGAATTATTCGATCGTGTATTCGCCGTCGTCGCACGCTTTGATTTCGGCGTTGTAGAAGGCGGTAAGGCCGCGCACCATGTGTTCCACATCCTGCGCGCCCGCGGTTTCATAGCTGGAATGCATCGCCAGCTGCGCAAGGCCGATGTCCACGGACGGGATCGATACGTGCGCGATGGAGATATTGCCCAGCGTACTGCCGCCCAGGCTGTCCGAGCGGTTCAGGAAATACTGCACGGGCACGTCCGCGTCCTTTAAAATGCCCGCGAAGATCGCGTTGCTCACGCCGTCGGTGCAATATTTCTGGTTGGCGCTGAACTTGATCACCACGCCCTCGTTCATAAACGGGCGGTTCACGGGATCGGCCTTTTCGGGATGGTTCGGGTGCATGGCGTGCGCGTTATCGGCGGAAACCAGAAAGCTGGATGCGATGCAGGCGTGTTTTTGCTGATTGTCCGCGCCCAGCGCGTCGGCGATGCGCTCCACCGCGTCGGTCAGCAGCGTGGAATCCGCGCCCTGCCGCGTGCCGCTGCCCACCTCTTCGTTATCGAAGATGCACAGCATGTTGATGTGATCGGCATCTTTAGCGTTCAAAAACGCCGTGAGCGATGTATAGGCACACTCCAGATCATCCAGCCGCGGCGCGGAAATGTATTTGCCGTCGCCCCAGATCGTGGGCTGCATGCGGTTATACAGGAAAAGATCGCTGCCTGCGATGTGCGCGGCGTCGGTATCCGCTGCGGCGGCGATCAGATCATCGAACGTATCCTTTGCGCTGCCGTCGCCGAAGATGGGCAGCGTATCCACCTGCGCGTTGAACTTTACGCCGTCGTTTACCTCGCGGTTCATGTGAATCGCAAGGTTCGGGATCACCATCATATCGCGATCAATGTTGATCAGGCGCGATGTGATTCGATTGCCGTCGCGCACCAATACGCGCCCCGCCACGGAAAGCGGGCGATCCAGCCAGGTGGACATGATCATGCCGCCGTAGCGTTCGGTATTCAGCAGGGTGTATTTGCCCTGCACGCTGATTTCGGCGTGCTGCTTTACGCGGAACACCGGCGAATCGGAATGGCTGGCGACGATCTGCATCGGCGCGAAGCCCCGCTTCGGGATGCGGAACGCGATCAGGCTGGAACGATTGCGCGTCAGATAATATTTGCCACCCTTTTCGATTGCATAGGGCGTGCATTCGCGAAGGCGCGTATAGCCCTGTGCGTCCAGCGCTTCGCACGCGGCTTCGATCGCGTGAAACGCGCTCACGGATTTCTTCAAATAGGAAAACAGACCTTCGATTGCATTGCTCATGGTGGGTTCCTCCCCATAAATTGTCGTAGATTAATTATATCAGACAACTCGTGTTTTTTCTACCTTTTTTTATGGCATAGAATTCATATTGCGAGGTTTTTGTTGCGCTTTTAAATATAGCATAGTATAATATGAAAGCAAGATTAAAAGTGGAGGCGTGGACTACGTGAAAAAGCAAAAGAATAACAGTAACTGCCTAATTATTTTCGGGGGGGGGGGGTAACACAGATTTAAAACCAATTCTCATCCTGTTTGGTATTTACTTGGTGGGCATGTTTGCAATGCTTCGAGCCAATTTTAATTACATTGATGATCTTGGTCGTGCAATTACCGGATATGCGCAATGGTCGAAGGAAAGCAGATATCTTTCAGAGCTTCTAAGTCGAATTGTTCATGCAGATATGACGCTGTTCGATGTTTCGCCTTTGCCACAGGTACTGGCTGCTTTGATATTGGCGGTAACGGGGATTATCATCAAAAAACAGTTCTCAACTTCAGAAAAAACATCCGTGTGGCAGTATGCGGCGTTAATCCCGCTGTGTTTCTTTCCCTATTATCTGGAAGCGATTTCCTATAAATTTGACGCGCCCTATATTGCGCTTTCTGTTTTCTTCAGCGTGGCGCCAATCATATATAGAAAGAACAGATGCTACGTTTATTTTATTGCGTGTATGCTTGGTACGATGGGTATGTGTATGACCTATCAGGCTTCATCCGGAATACTTCCAATTATCGTTGCAGGCGTGGCATTGCGGGATTGGTGCAAGGGCGTGAATCGGAAAAGGGTTATGCGTTCCATTTTTACAGCGGCCGGCGCATATATTGTAACGATGGTTTTTTACTATTTGCTTCTCGTAAGACCGCTGAATACCTATGTTGATACAAGCATTACGCAGCAGAATTCGATGCTTGCAGATGTGGCAGCGAACTGGCTGAAATACTATCAGACGATGTTTGATGATTTCCGAGTAGAATGGCTGATTCTGATCGGCGCAGTGTTGGTATGCTATGTGATTGCGTTGATGTTTAAAACGAAGCGCGGATGGGGCGCAACGCTGGTATTTGCACTGCTCGCAGTGGCGTTTATGCTGCTTATGGTTTTTGGTGTGTATCCGCTGCTCAACAAGCCTTTGTATGCACCCAGATCGATGTATGGAATGGGCGTTGTGATCACCGTTTTCTGTATTGAAATTGCATCTTCGAATCGATTCGTTGTTGGGAAAACCTTGTGTGCCGCGCTTAGCTGGATGTTTTTTGTATTTGCGTTTGCATATGGAAATGCATTGGATTATCAGCAGCAGTATTCGGAATTTCGAATCAATATGGTGGCAAATGATCTAAATGATCTTGAAATTATGAAAACGGATACCGTAAAGAAACTACAGCTTTCCGGCGATATGGGCTATTCCCCCTCAATTCGGCAAAAGCCGATGGACTATCAACTTTTGTATCGGATGATTCCCAGTACGCTGTGCGGAGATTGGTATTGGGGTGCTTATCGGCTGGTGAACTATTATGGTATTCCCAATGTTGAATGGTATATCGATGCAGATCTTGTCAGTGAGGATTTGCCGGTACTGGTGGACAGCATGTATCATACGATTCGTGGGGATGATTCACATATCTATATCGAATTGAAGTAAAATGGATACCTCATTGCGCTACCCCCGCCGCAAAATAAAGTTGACACGGCAGAGGCATTATTCTATAATGTATATAGTAAAATTTACATACGGCGGTATGTTTGTCAGGAGGAAAACGCGATGAAAAAATCTCAGGAATTTGAACTTCGCAAGTATTGCAATAACATCAACGCGCTGTGCGGCATTCAGGATGTGATTCTGAACGACGGTCCGAACCGCGGCGTGCGCGCGCTGGAGCTGAACAACGGCAAAAATCTGCAAATCACCATGCTGGCGGATCGCGGTCTGGATATTCCCACACTGCGCTACAAGGGCATGAACATCGGTCTGAACAATAAGGTCGGCATCCGTTCGCCCTATCTGTATGTTGAGGAAGGCGCTTCCGGCTTCCTGAAGCAGTTCTACGGCGGCATGCTGACCACCTGCGGCATCACCTATGCCGGCGGCAATGGAGAAGATCGGGGCAAGCAGCTGGGTCTGCATGGCCCGTTTGACAATATCCCCGCCGAGCAGGTCTGCGCGCGCGTGGATTACGAGGGCGATGACCGCGTGCTGAAGGTGTCCGGCAGCGTACACGAAGCCGAGGTGTTCGGAACCGATATGGTGATGCACCGCGATTTCATGCTGGAAACCGAGCGCGATTGTCTGCGCATCCATGATACCGTGGTGAACCAGAGCTATGAAACCCAGCCCGTGATGCTGATCTATCACATCAACTTTGGCTATCCGATGCTGGACGCAGGCGCGAAGGCGTATTTCAACGCGGGCAAGATCGAATCCCGCACCGAATTTGCGCAGGAAGGCATCCATAATTATTTCGAAATGGAAGAGCCGGGCGTGGGCCGCGATGAACAGTGCTATTACCACACCGAATATCCCGAAAACGGCGAAGGCTTTGCCATGCTGCACAATGAAAAGCGCGGCGTTGCGGCGATCGTGCGCTTCGATGCGAAGAATCTGCCCTTCCTGTGCCAGTGGAAGTGCATGCGTGCGGGCGAATACGCACTGGGGCTGGAACCCACCACCAGCGGCGTTGTGAATCGCAGCGAGGCGCGCGCGCTGGGCAATCTGACCTATCTGGAGCCGGGCGAGGCGCGCGAATACAATATTTCCATCGAAATTACCGAGGATAAGGATGTCATCGAGCATTACAAGTCCATCGCGCATAAGGCGTAAGGAGCGTCCGGCATGAACGCACCCCAGATTTTGATGTACAATCTGGATAATCCCAGAAAGCTGAAGATTCTGATGATCTGCGGCCAGCTGAAAATCAAAGCGCGCAGCGTGGCGGTTTCGGATTACGCGCAGCCCATCGGCGCGCTGGCGGGATTGCGCAGCCGCACCGACGCGGTTTATTCGGGCACGGGCTTTCTGGAGGAAATGCTGCTGATGGCGAATTTCAGCGGCGCGCTGCTGAACGGCTTTTTGAACGCCATGCGGCAGAATCGTCTGCCGGGCATTCCGCTGAAGGCGGTGCTGACGGATACCAACGCCGATTGGGATTCTGTGCGCCTGCACGATGAAATCCTGCGCGAGCACATCGCCATGCACAGCCAGAACAAAAAGTAACGATAATTTTGCCGCCCGTTGATCCAACGGGCGGCATTTCAGGGGAGTGATTTTATGCGGCGATCCACGCTTTGCTATATCTATCGCGGCGATCAGGTGCTGATGCTGCACCGCACCAGGAAGAAAAACGATATCAACCATGATAAGTGGCTGGGCATCGGCGGCGGGATCGAAGCGGGGGAGAGCGTCGAGGCGTGCCTGCTTCGCGAAGCGAAGGAGGAAACAGGGCTTACGCTGACGCGCTATCGCTATCGCGGCGTGGTGGATTTCGCATCCGATGTTTACGAAGATGAGGAAATGCACCTGTTCACGGCGGACGGTTTTACCGGCGATCTGATCCAGTGCGACGAAGGGGATCTGGAATGGATCGATCGATCCATTCTGCTGCGCCTGCCGCATTGGGAGGGCGACGCCATCTTTTTGAAGCTGCTGGATCAGGATGCGCCGTTTTTCCGCCTGCGGCTTGAATATGCGGGCGAACAATTGAAGCGCGCCGTGCTGAACGGCGAAATCATTCGGGGAGGAAACAGAAATGCGATGCAGCTGTCATGAATGCGGAACGTATATGAATCAATCCGAGGGGCTGGAGCTGGGCTGCGTATGTCCGGAATGCGGCTATCGCTGCAAGGCGTGCCTCGGCACGAACAGCGTCGTCAGCCGCGATAAGCTGAAGGATCTGGCGCGCGATCCGGCGTTCCTGAACGAACTCTTTTCCGATCATGAAATCCCCGTTCGCCCCGGCAGAAGCGAAGTGGACGAATATCTGGATTGAAATTCAAACCAAAAAGGCTCTGTGAAACAACACAATCGCGTTTCCACAGAGCCTTTTTCATCTATACCTTACAGCTTTTCCAGCGCTTCCACGATTTTTTCAAACGCCATGGAATGCGAAGCCTTTACCAGCACGTTATCGCCGGTCTGGATCAGATCGGTGAGGTGTTCAAACAGCGCTTCCTTCGATTCGAAGCAGACTGCGTTTCCGCCCGCGTCGCGCGCGCCTTCGAAGATGTGCTTTGCCAGCGTTCCACAGGCGATGATCAATTCAACGCCGTTGTGCACCGCCGCTTCGCCCACGCTGCGATGCAGCTGATTCGTGGTTTCGCCCAGTTCCAGCATATCGCCCAGAATGCAAACGTGCCGCCCCTTCAGTGTGGACAGCGATTTCAGTGCCGCTGCGGTGGAATTGGGGTTGGCGTTGTAGCAATCGCTCAGAATGGTGATCCTGCCGGTATCGATCAGCCGCGCGCGGTTACCCACGGTTTGATAATCCGCGATGCCGCGAATGATTTCATCCCAGCCGAGCCCTGCCGCCCAGCCCGCCGCCGCGCCCGCCAGCGCCGCGTACACCATGTGTTCGCCGAACGCGGGAATATGTACGGCGTGGCGCGCGCCATCGTGGCGGATGATCATTTTTGTGCCGCCGTCTGCAAGGTTTTCCACGTCCTCGGCGATGAAATCATTCCATTCGCCGCGCCCGTAGGTGATCGCGCGCACCGGCGCGCGGAACGTGCGCAGCAGCGCATCATCGCCGTTGAAGATGGCGAGATCGGTATCCTTCATGCCGGAAAAGATTTCCGTCTTGGAGCGCAATACGCCCGCGCGATCGTGCAGAAATTCAAGATGCGAATCACCGATGATGCTGATGACGGCGATGGTCGGGCGCACCATATCGGTAAGCCGCGTCATTTCGCCGAAATCGCTGATGCCCATTTCGATCACAGCGATCTGCGCGTCCTCCGGCATGTTCAGAATCGTCTGCGGAACGCCCAGTTCGTTGTTGAAGTTCTTTTCGGTTTTGTGCGTTTTCAAACGGGTGGAAAGCACCGCGGAGATCATTTCCTTCGTGGTGGTTTTGCCCACGCTGCCGGTGATGCCGATCACGGGAATATCGAATCCGGATCGATACCATTTCGCCAGCGCGCCCATCGCCGCCAGCGTGGATTTCACCACGATGCACGGCGTTTCCGATTCGTTTTCCGGTTCGCGCTCGGAAAGGCAGCACGCCGCGCCGCGCGCCAGACAATCCGCCATGAAATTATGGCCGTCCACGCGCTCGCCCCTGAACGCCACGAACAGACAGTTATCGGTTACGGCACGGCTGTCGCTCAGCACGCGGTTGATCGTGCGGGACAGCTGCGCCGCATCGCCGAAGAAGCGCCCGTCTACGGCGCGCAGCGCATCCAAAACCGTAAACGCCCTCATGCGCGATCCTCCGCGATGGCGATATCGATGATCTTCTGGCACAGCGCGTTGTAAGCGATGCCGACCGCCGCCGCCTCCTGCGGCATCAGGCTGGTGGGGGTCATGCCGGGCAGGGTGTTGATCTCCAGGAAATATACGTCGCCCTGCGCGTCCACGATGTAATCGGAGCGCGAATAGCCGCGCAGCCCCAGCGCGTTATGTACGGTCAGCGCGGTTTCCTGCAGCTTCTGTTCGATCGCGGGATCGATGGGCGTGGGGCAGATTTCCACCGTCGCGCCCGCCTGATATTTATTTACGTAATCATAGAAGCCGGTCTTGGGGATGATTTCGATGGACGGCAGACTGCGCCCGTCCAGCACGCCCACATCGATTTCGCGGCCGGTAATGTACTGTTCCAGAATCACGCGGCCGTTTTCGATGTTCTCCCGCAGCGCCTTTTCCAGCTCCGCGCGATCGTGCGCGATCGATACGCCGATGGAAGAGCCGCTGTCCACGGGCTTGACCACCACGGGCAAAGCGGTATCGGCGGCGATTTCGGAAATGCATTCCTCGCAAAGCGATACGGTTTTCCATGCGGGGGTGCGCACGCCCAGCGGCGCGACCACGCGCTTGGTCAGATCCTTATCCATCGCCAGCGCGCTGCCCAGACAGCCGCTGCCGGTGTATTTTACGCCAAGCAGATCCAGCGCCGCCTGAATGCGGCCATCCTCGCCGCACGCGCCGTGCAGCCCCAGGAATACCACGTCCGCCGCCTGGCAGATTTCCAGCACGCCCAGACCGATTTTGCTGGGGCTTTTCCATTTGCGCGCCGCGATCACCTTTTTCAGATCGGGCGCGGCGCGATCCACCTTCGCATCGTGAATTTCGGGCAGCTCGTCAAAGATGCGGTCGATGGGCGTGGGTTCATCCTCCAGACCGTAGAACATATCCACCAGCACGGCCTTGTGTCCCAGCTGGCGCAGGGAACGGCAGATCAGCGTTCCGCTGGTGATGGAAACATTGCGCTCCATGCTCAATCCGCCGCACAATACAACGATCTTCATATTTCATAGCTTCCTTTCCGAAGGGATTTTCCCAGTATACTTCATAATTATAGCATGATCGCGCGGGAAATGCATTCCGATTTACGTTAAGAGCGTTCGCCGATTGAAAAACAATCCGAATTATCATGAAATTTCCGTAAAAATGAAGAAAGGATTTGCACAGAAAGGAAAGTTGTGTTATACTGAAATACGGTTCTTATACGGAAGGAAGTGCGCGATATGGTTGAAATCCGAGAGGTTAAAACGAAGTCCGATCTGAAGAAGTTTGTGAAATACCCCTTCAAGCTTTATAAGGATGTGCCGCAGTTTATGCCGCCCCTGATATCGGAGGATTTATCGGATTGGGATCCCAAAAAGAATCCCGCTTTTGAATACAGCGAAGCGCGCTGCTTTCTGGCGTACCGCGATGGGGAAATCGTGGGCCGCATCGGCGCGATTCTGAGCCATGCCGCCAATCAGAAGTGGGGCACGAAGCGCATGCGCTTTACGCAGGTGGACTTTATCAATGATGATGAGGTCGTGGATGCGCTGTTCGCCACCGTGGAAAATTGGGCGCGCGAAAAGGGCATGACCGAAGTGCACGGCCCGCTGGGCTTTACCGATCAGGATCGCGAGGGCATGCTGGTTGAAGGCTTCGATCAGAAGAGCATGTTCATCACCTATTACAATTATCCCTATTACATCGATCAGCTGACGCGCGTCGGCTATGTGAAGGACGTTGACTGGGTGGAATTCCTGATCGATGTGCCATATGATGAAAAAACGGTGGATCGCCTGCACCGGCTGGCGGAGCGCGTATCGCGCATGACGGGGCTGCACGTGGCGGATGTGCCGCGCAGAAGGTATCCCGAATACATCCCGAAGGTATTTGAACTGGTGAATCTTTGCTATGCGCCGCTGTACGGCACGGTGGATCTTTCCCAGGCGCAGATCGATAAGTGCAGCAAGAAATTCGCGCCGCTGGTCAATCCCAAGGTGGCGGCGTTCGTGGAAAACGATGCGGGCGATCTGGTGGCGTTCGGCGTGTCGGCGCCCAGCATCGCGAGCGCCATCAAGCGTCACAACGGCCATATGTTCCCGTTCGGATTTATCGATATCCTGCACGCGCTGCATCACAATGATACGCTGGATCTGTTCCTGATCGCCGTCCATCCCGATTATCGCAATACCGGCGTAAACGCCCTGATGATGGATAAGGTGCTGCGCGGCTGCCATGAAATCGGCATCAAAAAGGCGGAAACCGGCCCACAGCTGGAGATGAACGTAAAGATTCAGCACCAGTGGAACCTGTTTAACTATAAAAACCATAAGCGCAGAAGGTGCTTCGTGAAGCAGCTGTAAGCGCAATGCATCGCTTTTAAGCAAAAACGTCCTGTCCAAGCATCGACAGGACGTTTTTGCAGTTATACAGAGGTACAAATTGCAATACTCCGGTTTGCACGAAATCATAGCGGTTTACCACTTTACAAAGTCATGGTATAATTCATAATCAAGGTCGTAAGCAGAATTTGCGGGGGTGCGATATTTGAAAAGGTATCAATGTCCGTGCTGTGGATATTTCACCTATAAAGCTCCGCCGAGCAGGGATGCGGGGTATATTTGTCCGGTTTGTTATTGGGAGAACGATCCGTACATGACTTCGGATGACGAACCGAGCGGTTCCAATCACGAAATCACCCTGAACGAAGCGAGAGCCAACTATTTGCGATTTGGCGCCTGCGAAGAAGAAATGGTAAAGTGTGTTCGTCCGCCCAAAAATAATGAAAAGCGAAGCGCGAAACGGCGGCCTTCGGATTCTAAAGCAGAAAAAGCGATCGTTCGGGCGGATTGCAAAAACAGCGTTCTGTGGATGCCCATTATACTTTGGGCTGTGTCTGGTTATATCGCTTTCAGCCCGACCATTGCGGCGCGGGAAGCGCGCATCCTCGTCAGCGCCCTTTTTCTGGCAGCTGCGCTGTGGCAAAGCTGGTACTGGGGAAGAACGGCGTTTACCAGTATAGAAGCCTACGGCGATTGCATGGTTGTAAAACGCTTCGGAAGGATCGTGCGCAGGCTGACGTATGCGGCGATAGACGCAGCGCCCCAACGGAAGCAGGGCCATCGCATGATCGAATACCGCGTTCTTTCGGGCGGAAAAATCGTCGCCCACTTTACGAGTGAATTCAGAAACCACGCAGAGCTGTACGATGCGCTTTGCCGTAGCGTATAAACGATATCACAAATGATACGCTGGAAAATCCACGAATAAAGGCGGTGGCATCATGAAACTATTTTGGAAGAAGAAACGGGATCCGGCGCCGGCGGCGCAGCCTGTTCATGAGACAAAGTCGGAGGCCGTACAGGAAAGAACACCGGAGGAACCATGCATTCCGATGGTGGGTGCCACGGAGCGTCTCCTCACGGCTCTGCCGGGAAATGTTGTGTGGGATAAGACGGATAAAAGCCCCATGACCGTCGAGAAGTTTCAGACGGAAGCTGCCGGGTTTGCTTATGATATGAAGTTGGAGGACGGCCATCTTAAGTACCTTAGCTATAAGCAATATGACGGAGACTATCCGGATAACCGGCAGATCATTCAAAAGCGCCCCGACGGGTGGTATCAACGTATTGTAGAAGGCGAACGGGGCTATAGGGAGGCTGAGACCTTCCTTACGGAGAGTCAGGCACTGAAATGGTTTCTGGACATGATGAAGTACAACCCCTGACCCTATCCTATAAAGCGAGGCGACACCCATGATCACACCCATCGATTTTTCCATTCTGGATTTCATCAGGGTTCACTTTACCTGCCTGCGAATCTCGGCTATAATATGGACAGGGTGATTTTATTGGAACGAATTATCGAATACATTCAGAAGAAATACGATCCGCATACGATGATCCTGTATGGCTCATATGCGGATGGGACGAATAATTTAAACAGCGATTTTGACGCGTTGGTCATTGCGTCCAATCATGAATACTTTCATGATACGTCCTTTGTAGACGGCGTTCAATTGGACGTATTTGTGTATCCTTCCGCGTATTTTGAAGGCGATTATTCGTGCGCGGACTTCGTTCAGATTTTTGACGGGCGCATTCTTACAGATCGGCATGGGATTGGAAAAGCGCTGCAGGCGAATGTGCGGACCTATTTGCAAAACCTTCCGGCAAAATCCGACGACGAAATTCAGGCGAACGTCGATTGGTGCGTCAAAATGCTGGAACGCGCGAAACGATGCGATTGCGAAGGCATGTTTCGCTGGCATTGGGTGCTGGTGGACAGCCTGGAGATTTTCTGCGATATCATGCGGCGTCCCTATTTTGGCCCGAAAAAGACGCTGAAATGGATGAAGAATGTGCATCCCGAAGCCTTTGATTGCTATGAAAGGGCGCTTCAAAGCTTGCGCATGGACTGCTTGGAAGCGTGGATCAGGTATATCAAGAAATCTGAAGGGATGGCGATGAAACATGGCGGATAAAATCAGGGAAGCCTATCAGGCGTCCAAAGACATATACGATGATGTGCTTACGCAGGGGAAATTCTTCAGCAGGCTGTATGTCAAGGTGTTTTGGAGCGGGACGGACGATAATGCAATTGCGCGTAAAGTGCTTGCCTATATACCGGATGATTTCAATGGCGCGATCTTGGATGTGCCGGTGGGGACGGCGGTATTTACCGAAAAGAAGTGGAAATCGTTGCCAAAGGCGCAGATCACCTGTCTTGATTACAGCGAGGACATGATTGATCAGGCGAGAAAAAGACTGCGCGATAGCGCCAATATTACCTGCGTTCAGGGCGATGTGGGCAATTTGCCGATGGATAACGAATCCTTTGATATCGTGCTGTCCATGAATGGATTTCATGCCTTTCCCGATAAAGAAAAGGCGTTTCAGGAAACGTGGCGCGTTTTGAAGCCCGACGGGAAATTCATCGCCTGTTTTTACATACGGGGCAAATCTGGAATCACCGATTGGCTCGTAAAGAATTTCCTTTCGAAGAAGGGCTGGTTCACGCCGCCGATTCCCACGGAAGATGAGCTGCGGAGCACCCTGAACCGCCTGTATCGGGATATCGATTTCCGCATCGATGGATCGATGGTTTATTTCTGCTGTAGAAAGTGATCGCGGCAGCTGCAAAAACAGATTTATAGATTATGGAGGGAAGCTTGTATGAATATTACCGTGTATCTGGGCGCAAGTGAAGGAAACGACCCGTGCTTGCGGAAGGCAGTGGAAGAATTGGGAACGTGGATTGGCAGCAGCGGAAACGCGCTGGTTTACGGCGGTTCCAGAGCCGGATTGATGGGCGCAGTCGCGGACAGCGTTTTGAAGGCGGGGGGCGAAGTGACGGGCGTTACGCCGGAATTTTTCATTTTAAATGAAATCAAGCACGATGGATTGACCAAACTGATCGTGACCCGCGATATGTCGGAGCGCAAAAATAAGATGATCGAGCTGGGCGACGCCTTTATCGCCTTCCCCGGCGGCACGGGCACATTGGAGGAAATTGCGGAGGTCATGTCCAAGGTGTCCTTGAAGCACCTGAACGCGCCGTGCATTCTCTATAATCTGAACGGTTACTATGATGATTTGAAGGCGCTTCTGGATCACATGATCGAAAAAGGGCTTTCCTCCAAGGATCGGCAGGAGGGCATCTATTTTGCCGAGAATCTGGAGGACATCAAACGCATTTTGAAGCTTGCGTAACCTCTTTCGTTTTGGCTCCGGCGGATGGGGGGTAATACACCTGTCTTAATTCGATAGGTGCGTTATCTCTCCTTCCGTCAGTGCGACAAGTCGCACTGACACCTTCCTCGTCAGAGGAAGGCAGGGGTGCCCGTTCTTCGGCTCCACCTGATGTGGGAGCTGGCATCGCGAAGCGATGACTGAGGGAGAGAAACTCATGCCGCAGAACCTGCAAAATCCGATTGATAAGGTATCTCCTTCCGTCAGCGGCGATTTTCGGTTGGGAGATCGCCGTTTTTTGCAAAAACATCAAGACTGACGTGCCGCGCGCTTACAGCAGAATCCGAAACGTGATGATATCCTGCGCAAGGCTGGCGGTAATCCGTCCGCCGTGCGCCTGCACCGTGGCTTTGGCGATGGAAAGCCCCACGCCCGAACCGTTTACAGCGTTGGAATGCGATTCGTCCGCGCGGTAGAAGCGATCGAACAGGCGCGATACATCCAGTTTTGTGGACGGCGGAATGGCGTTCGCTACCGCGATTTCGATCCGTTTGCCGCAGCGCCGCGCCGTGAGATCGATGCATCCGCCCTCGGTGGAATACTTCAGCGCGTTGTCCAGCAGGATGGAAACCGTCTGCTGTACGGCGGTTCGATCGCCGGTCAGGGAAAGCCCGTCCTCGATGCTCTGGCTGTAGCGCTTTCCCTTCGCGCGCGCCAGCGATGCAAACGGCTCCGAAATTTCCCAGAGCGCATCGCTGAGCGAAAATTCCGCACGCGCGGGGAATGGGTTTTCTTCGTTCAGGCGCGATAGCGTAACCAGATTGCCGATCAGGCGGGTGAGCCGCGCCGTTTGCGATTGAATGCCGCGAATCCATTCGTTGTCCGCGTATTCCAGCGCGAGCACATCCGCGCTGGCGGATATGGCGGTCAGCGGCGTTTTCAGTTCGTGGCTGGCGTTGGTGATAAACTGCTTCTGCGCCTCCATATTCTTCAGATACGGCGCGATCGCGCGCCTGGAAAACAGCATCACCAGCACAAATACGATCATCAGGCTGACGAAGGCGATCAGGATCGTGATCAGCAGCAGCGAATGCGCCGCCTGCAATTCGCGCTCCGAATTCAGAAACAGAACTGTTGTTCCGCCGTCCGTGCGCTGAATCAGATAGCGGTATGCGCGCACATAACCGCGCGTTTTGCCGCGGGCGAGCGCGCTTTCGGCATATGCCTGCGCGTCCGATTCGGAAACGGAGGCGATATTATCCTGATTGACCTGCAAAAGCGCGCCATCCGCATCGTATTCCACGGAAAAAAAGCGCAGGGAATAGCGCACCTCCGGCGAAAAATGCGCCCAGTCCTCAAAAAACGGTCGGTTTTGATCCTGATCATCGTTCTGAGGCGCGCGCCAATCCGCCTCCGCGAGCCGCGTGAGCGCGTCGTCCTGCCGTCCGGCGACGGCGGAGGCGTTCCAGATGTTGATCGTACACAACAGCGTAAGTACCACCGCCGTAAACGCCGCCATCGCCGCGCCGATAAAGCGCCAGCGCATTCGCTTCAGCATTGCTTTTCCTCCATCGCATAGCCCGCGCCGCGAATCGTGCGGATTTCCACATTCGCGCCGATCTGTTTGAGCTTTTTTCGCAGAAAACCGATGTACGTCCAGATCACATCGATCTCCGTTTCGCTGTCCGTTCCCCAGATTTTTTCCATCAGATGTTCCGATGAGAATATCTGGCGCGGGTGGCGGAAAAACAGCTCCGCCAGCTGGTATTCCTTGTTGTTCAGCCGCGCTTCATCGAATTCGGTTTTGATCAGATACTGCCCGCAATCCAGCGTGCAATTGCCCAGATGCAGCGCGGAAGGGGCGTATGCGCCGCTGCGCCGCACCAGCGCCCGAACGCGCGCCAGAAATTCGCTGGCGGCAAACGGCTTGGGCAGATAATCGTCCGCGCCCGCGTCCAGTCCGGCGACGCGATCCGCGATTTCCGCCTTCGCCGTCAAAAACAGCGCGGGCGTGGCGTTGCCCTCCGCGCGCACGGTCTTTAAAACATCGATCCCGTCCCTGCCCGGCATCATAATATCCAGTATCAGCGCATCGTAATGGATGGATCGTATGTAATCCAGCGCATCGTTTCCGTTTTGCACCGCGTCCACGGCGTAGTTGCTGTGCTCCAGCATCGCCTTCAACGCGCGTGCGATGGTCGTTTCATCTTCTGCAATCAAAACGCGCATGGCGTATCCCTCCTGTCATGGGTATTGTAATCGGGCGGGCTGAAATCAACCTGAAATTATTGAAAAGAAATTGCAAAAACGAAAAAACGCAAGGGAGGGCTGGCGCTCTCACCGAGCGTCCAACCCTCCCGCGTGGTTCAGGGTCGCATTTGCGATCCATAGCTTTCGTTCGTGCGTGGATTAGCCGATAATGAACGGCTTCAGTTCTTCCATCAGATCATCGCAATGATCGGCATATACCTCCAGCGTGATCGGTTTGGAAAGATCCAGACTGAAAATGCCCAGAATGGATTTTCCGTCTACCACATGGCGGCCGACGCGAAGGTCGATGTCGTAGGGGTATTTGTTCGCAATGTTCACAAAGTATTTGACGTTTTCCGCCAAACTCAGTTTGATGTTTACTGCCTTCATAATACTTATCCCCCTTTGGTACGCTTTTCTGCTTACGCTGATACCAGCATACCGCTTTTTGATGAAGGTTTCAAGCACATTTTCATCATTTACGAACATTTAATTGCACCTTTATAATGCTAAAATTAAAATAAAAGCGTCAATATATACGAATTTAAAATTAAACAATTGGATAAAATGCGTTCTGCTTAGAACAAAACTTACAAGGCGGCAAATGCAGGATTGAATAAATCAAATCGAAAATCCTGTATATATGCACGATGATGAAAAAAAGAATGTTGCGATAAGAAAACGGACGGCACGGAAATTAAAATTCCGCGCCGTCCGTCGGATTTGTTAACATCGATGCGTGAATTTTCCGGTTGTTTGTTCGTTTGTTTAGTAAACAACCCATGTTTCGCCATCGCCGGAATCGCTGTAATCGTAATAATAGATTTCCTCCCAACCGAGATACGATGTCAGGATGTAACCGTGCTTGCCCGCGTAGACGCATTCGGTGAATTTGCCGATGGATCCGTAAGCTTCCACCACCGCGCCCAGCGGTACGCGCAGAACCGCGCGGGCGGATGTGCTGGCGGTCGCGCGCAGGGTTACGTATTCCCGACAGTTGATTACGTGCATCGTGCCGGTGCAGCGCCCGTAATCATCGCCGTAAGCGCCGGAAATGTACCGCCGCAGCACATAGCCGCGCAGCCCGTTGTAATAGCATATCACGAAATCATCGTTGTAGAAATAACATTCCACCGATTCCCCGAGTGCGATGCGCGTCAGGGCAGCGGAAGCGGTGCTGGGCTGACGGCGCAGGGTAACGAATTCATTGCAGTTCACGATGGTTCGTTCGCCCATGTAATAGCCGTCATCCGCACCCGTGGCATCGTCTGCGACCGTGGCGTCGTCCATCGCATAGGTGTTGCCTTCGTACGCGCCAATCTCATACGATAGATAGGCGGACAGGATATAGCCGTGCAAATCGCCATAGTAGCATTCGGTGAATTCGCCGATGCGATGATAGGTTTCCACCTCCGCGCCGAGCGGAACCCGCGCCACGGCGGCGGCGCTTTTGCGGGGCTGCGCGCGCAGCGTTACATATTCATTGCAGTTGACCACCGACATCGTGCCGAGATAGCCGCTTTCATCGCATCCATCGCACGCAAGCGCCGCAGATCCGCACAGCAGGGCGGCGATCAGGAAAAGCGCTACCAGAATCGAAACCGTTTTTTGCATAAGTTACCCCTCCATCAGCATTACATTTCTGATGTTAAGACGTAAATTATTCGATTTCGGTTCCGTAATTTTCCAAAATAATTTTGAAAAATCAGGAAAATGCTTCACGAGAACAATACAGGTGAATGCCCAGCGCCGCGTTAAAGCCCGTCGCCGCGAATACGCTGAAGCGCTCCACAATGCCGAAATAGCGAACGGGCACGATCTTCATGCCCAGCGCGCCGACCAGCATCATACCCAGCGCGATTCCGGCGCAGACGGCGTAGGAGCGAAGATGCGTTTCCCTTTCGCCCGCAATGATGATCAGAATCAGCGAAACGATCGAAAGAAGCACCACCAGCGCGGTAACCGCCATGTGCATCACATCCTGAAATTCGCCCGCGTAGCCGCTTTCGCTCAGCGGGAACATCCGGTAGCCGATCGCCGAAATCCATTCCATGATGGCAAACAGGTAAATGCCCGCGCGCAGGCGCTTTGATTTCTGCTTCTGGCAGCCGATGCATACGATGGTCACGCAGACGACCTCGCACACGCTGTAGGGCGCGCTCAGCCGGTTCCACAGCGCCAGCGAAGGCGCGTTCGCCGCGCTCAGATCGCTCACCGCCTGCGCCATCCAATCGTAACCCGGATAGGCGAGCGGCGCAAAGACCACCGCCGCCGCGTAGGAAAGAAAGCTGACGACGCCCAATAGGCCCAGCTTCTGAATCAGCGTTTTCTTCATTTGATTTCGCTTCCCTCCGATGGATTCGCTTTTGCGGCGCTCGCCTGCACCATCCGGTAAAACAGTCGCACGTGCGCCTGAAGCTTTTCGAGGCATTCCGCTTCGCGCTCCGGTTCGCGATCGCAAACGCCGATCAGCGCGATGACCGGCGCGGCGTACAGCATCGCCAGCGCATCGGGATCTTCGTTTCGAATTTCACCGGCGGCGATCAGGCTGCGGAAAATATCGGCGTGGTACGCCGTGATGCGCTCCACATAGCGCATGGAGTACAGCCGCGCCAGCTCCGGCGAACGAAATTGTTCGATCGTCATCATGCGGCGGAAGCGGCGAATCGGTTCGTTGTGCAGGGAATATTCGAAAATCTGGCGTACCTTGTCAAACAGCGCGTCCTCGGTAATGTGTGCAAAAACCGCAAAATCCTGCCGCGCATCCTGTACGTGGATATCGATCCTGCCGGTGTCCGATTCGTATTGCGCCGCCGTGGCTTCCACGATCGCATCAAAAATGGCGCGCTTGCTGGGAAAATGGTTGTAGAGCGAGGAAGCGCGAATGCCCACCGCCGCGGCGATTTCGCCCACGCTCACCGCATCGTAGCCGCGCTCGGAAAACAATTCCAGCGCCTTCAGGATGATTTTCTGCTTCGTATCCGATTGCTTCATGCAAACACCGCCTTATAATACTAACTAACGATCGTTCGTATTATAAAACAAAAAAACGCACCTGTCAACGGCGCGCCGGATTAAGATTTTCGGAAGGATTGCAGGCTCACTGTCAGATGTGCCGCGCCGAAGATGATCATCAGCGCCGCGGCGGGAAGATTGTGCAGCCAGAGGGCGGCGCAGAGATAATAAATCACCGGAAAGATCGCCAGCGGCATGGGCACAAAGCAGAACGGCTCGCCCAGCAGCGCGGTTTTCCGTCCGCCGATGAAATAGCGAAGCCATACGGCGTAATACAGAATCAGAAACAGCGCGGCGATGATCATCCATGCGCTGCACCGGCGCACGGGGCGATTGCTCGCCAGCAGCACGATCGCGGCGAGATAGGCGATGCGGCTGATTTTCTCCACCCGTTCCACCCAGCGCGCAGCGGGCGCGGTTTCTGCCGGTTGATCCGCGGGCGGGAACAGAACGTATGCGATGTTGATCAGCATCGGCAGCGCAAATACAATCAACCCAATCCACGAAAACGAAAACTTCAGATCCAAGATAAACACCTGTCTTTCTATTTTTGTGATAATGATTCACCGAAAATCGCAATGCGGATTATTCTATACCCCTCATGATAAGTTTTTGCGGATGTTTCCGCGCGCCTGCTGTAAAATATGCGTGGAGATGTGCTTCCTTCCATTCATTTGGATGCGTTTGTACCATGATCCGTTGGTCTTGCTGCAATTGATTCGACCTTTTTCCATTTCTGCAAAAGTTTTCAAAAAAAGGTATTGACAAGCGATACGATATGCGATATAATGATCCACGTTGTCGGGACGATACTTCCGAAGAACGAAGCGATAATGCCGAATTGTGTAATGGTAGCACCCATGACTCTGACTCATGTTGTCTAGGTTCGAATCCTAGTTCGGCAGCCATTTTCGCCTCCATGGTCAAGCGGTTAAGACGTCGCCCTCTCACGGCGAAAACTGGGGTTCGAGTCCCCATGGAGGTACCACAGTCCGTCCGAAAACACAGTTTTCGGACGGATATTTTATATCATTCATACAAAAATCACCCATTCAAAGCCAAAAATCGCGAAAAAAGGAGGGGTTTCCCCCTCAGATTTCCACGATTTCTCTGATTTTTGGC